>JANOPR010000082.1:0-2391 GCA_031421955.1 Burkholderiales bacterium | reverse complement strand
GTTGGCGCGCGCGCGCCAGACTTGCGGCGCCGTGGCCAAACTGCTCGGTGTCGCCGCCGCACAGGTGCTGCCGTTCTCGACGGGCGTGATCATGGAAACGCTGCCGGTCGATCGCATCGTGGCCGGCCTGCCCGCCGCGCTGGCCGATGCGGCGCCTGCCCATTGGCTGGCCGCGGCCGAAGGCATCATGACCACCGACACCTTGCCCAAGGCGGCGTCGCGTCAGGTAACGATTGGCGGCAAGACAGTCACCGTCACCGGCATCGCCAAGGGGGCGGGCATGATCCGCCCAAACATGGCCACGATGCTGGGCTTCGTGGCCACCGACGCGGTCGTCGCGCCGGCGCTGCTGCAGACCCTGGTGCGCGAGGCCGCCGACCAGAGTTTCAACCGCATCACGATCGACGGCGACACCAGCACCAACGATGCCTTCGTGCTGATCGCGACGCACCGTGCCGGCCACGCGCCGATCACGCAGCTCGAATCGCCCGAGGGCGCGCTGCTGCGCGAGGCGGTGTTCGCGGTGTCGCGGCAATTGGCGCAGGCCATCGTGCGTGACGGCGAGGGTGCCACCAAGTTCATCACCGTGCGTATCGATGGCGGGCGAGACAAGGAGGAATGCCGGCTCGCGGCCTACGCGATCGCGCACTCGCCGCTGGTCAAGACGGCGTTTTTTGCCAGCGACCCCAATCTGGGGCGCATCCTGGCCGCAGTCGGCTACGCCGGCATCGGCGATCTGGACCAAGCGCTGATCGATCTGTTCCTCGACGACGTGCACGTCGTGACTCGTGGAGGCCGGCATCCGAACTACAGCGAAGAGCAGGGCCAGCGGGTGATGAAGCAGGCCGAGATCACGATCCGCGTCGACCTGCACCGCGGCCCGGCGCATGCCATGGTCTGGACCTGCGATCTGTCGCACGATTACGTCAGCATCAACGCCGACTATCGCAGTTAGGGAGGCGCGCCGCTTGGTGCCGCGGCGCCGCCGCTGCTAACATGGGCCCCATCTTCTCGACCGCCGGAGACCCTGCCATGACCACCCAACACATTCCGAACCGACGCTGCAAGCGCAGCCTGCCGGTGCCGGGTGCACGGGTGGCCGCGCACTGAGTCTTCCACCTCGGCTTTGCCCCGACTGGGCCTGCGCCGAAACATCGGCGTCAGGCCCGAAGTCTTTTTGGGCTTGCCGCGCACGGCGCGATCCACAAGACCGTTGCCACCGTTGACGAGAACACCATGATCCGCCGTACTTTGTCGGCCTTGACCGACTCCCTCAGGCAGCGCCTGTCGCTGCCACCCGATGACCTGTTCCGCGACGCCGTCTACCGGCGCCTGTGGACGTCGATCCTGATCAGCTCGCTGGGCGGGCAGATCACGATGCTGGCGTTGCCGCTGACCGCCGTGGTGTTGCTCAAGGCCACGCCGACGCAGATGGGCCTGCTGGTGGCGATGGAGATTGCGCCCTTCGTGTTGCTTAGCCTGCCCAGCGGGGTCTGGCTCGATCGCGTGCGCAAGCTGCCGGTCTACATCGCCGGTGAAGCCGCGTTGGCGCTGATCGTGGCCACGGTGCCGCTGGCCTGGGTGCTGGGCTGGCTGACGATGCAGTGGATGTACGCGGTGGGCTTCGTGATGGGCTGCGTCTATGTCGTGGCCGGTTCGGCAGCGCAGATCGTGCTGACGCAGGTGGTGCCGCGCGAGCGGCTGGTTGAGGCCCACGCGCGCAGTGCGCTGGCGAGTTCCGGTGCCGACGTCGCCGGGCCGGGCTTCGCCGGCGCATTGATCAAGGTCGCCGGTGCGCCCGTGGCGCTGTTGCTCGACGCGCTGATGCTGCTGGGCTCTGTGCTCATCCTGCGCGGCGTCAAGGTGCAGGAGCGCCTCGTTCCTGCCAAGGACTCGCACTTCTGGCGCGATCTGCGGGCCGGCCTGCGCTTCGTGCGCGGCACGCCGCTGCTGGTGACGATGGCCATCACGGTGGGCCTGTGGCAGATGGCCCACCACGCCGCCGTCGTCGTGCAGATCCTGTTTGCGACGCGCACGCTGGGCCTGAACGAGTCGCAGATCGGGCTCAGCTTCGTCGGCCTGGGCCTGGGCACGATCGTGGCCAGCACGATGGGGCACCGCATCTCGGCACGCGTGGGGCCTGGCCCGAGCCTGCTGCTCGGCCTGGCGGTGTGCGGCGCGGGCTGGTTGCTGCTGGCCTTTGCGCCGCCCTCGACGCTGGGCCGGATGATGTTCGTGGCCATGCTGGTCTGCTTCGGCTTTGGCGCCGTGATGATCTTCATCAACTTCCTGGCCTTGCGCCAGGCGGTCACGCCCGCGCCGCTGCTGGGTCGAATGACCAGCACCATGCGCTGGCTGATCCTGCTGCCCGCGGGCCCCGGGGCCTTGATT
>JANOPR010000081.1:0-4416 GCA_031421955.1 Burkholderiales bacterium | reverse complement strand
CGCCGCAGCCAGCTTGACGATGCGCTCGCCGCCGTCGGCGTCGCGCAGCACGAGGCCGTGCGCGTTGACCGCATCGACGTGTTCGCGCGAGCGGGCGATCAGCGTCACTGGCGAACCGGCGGCAGCCAACGTGCCGCCGATGGCACAGCCGAGCGAGCCGGCACCGAGCACATGGATCTTCATCATGACGACGATGCTGCGCGGTGTGCGAAGCGCTGTTCCAGACCAAGGTTCAACGCTCGACGCGCACGATCCGTCCGTCGTCGGTCAGCAGGTAGAGCCAGCCGTCGGGCCCCTGGCGCACGTCGCGGATGCGCTGGCCGAGCGCCTTCACGGCTGCGACCTCTTCGCGCGCGCTGACGTTGCGGTTGGCGTCGAGCACGATGCGCCACAGCGTCGCGCCGGTCAGCGCACCGGCGAACAGGTTGCCGTTCCACTCGGGAAAACCGCTGCCGGTATAAAAGGCCAGGCCCGACGGCGCGGTCGAGGTCGGTTGCCAGGTCGTGATCGGTTCCTCGTAGTTCGGGGCGTGCGTGCCGCCGCCGGGCCGGCACGAAGGGTCCGACTGCGAAAAGCTGTAGGGGCAGCCGTAGCTCGCCAGCGGCCAGCCGTAGTTGCGGCCCGCCAGCACGCGGTTCAACTCGTCGCCGCCGCGGGGCCCGTGCTCGGTGAGCCAGAGTTCGCTGGTTCCGGGTTTCAGGGCGGCGCCCTGCGCATTGCGGTGGCCAATGCTCCACAGGCCCGGCAACGCGCCCGGCGTCGCAAACACCGGGTTGTCGGTCGGGATGCTGCCATCGCGGTTCAGGCGCACGACCTTGCCCAGTGTTCGGGCCACGTTCTGTGCATTCAGCGCTGTCGGGGCGGCCGGGTCGTCCTGGCCGCGGTCGCCGGTGGTCACGTACAGCGTGCGGTCGGGGCGAAAGACGATGCGCGAGCCGAAGTGGGCGCCGTTGTTGACCTTGGGCGTCTGGCGCCAGATCACGGCCACGTTTTGCAAGGCGTTGCCTGCCAGGCGCCCACGCGCCAGCGCCGTGCCCGCGCCGCCGACGCCGTCTTCCGAGAAGGTGAAGTAGACCCACGGGTCGGTGGCGAAGTCGGGGTCCAGCGCGACGTCGAGCAGGCCGCCCTGGCCGCCGCTGTTGACTGCGGGCACGCCGCTCAGCGTGGCGTCGACGGCCGAACCGTCGGCGCGGACGATGACCATCGACCCGGCCTTCTGCGTCACCAGCATGCGGCCGTCGGGCAGGAAGGCCATGCCCCAGGGGCTGGACAGCGACACGCCGAGCACGGTCGCGCGGGGCGGTCCGGCGCTGGGTGGCGCAGGCAGCGTGGCGCTGGCACTGCCGCCGCCGCCGCAGGCGGCGATCGTCGCGGCGATCATCGTCACGAAGCCACCCAGGGTCCAGCCGACGGCGCGGGTCAGCGTGGGTGCCGGCGCGGCCGGCGATGCGGATTCGGAGCGTTTCACGCCTGCAAGGCTAGCCGGATCGCGCTCTCGGCGTGCTACCAGATGCAACGCGTGCGGAGCGGGTCGGCATGGCGCGCGGCACTTCACACATCCTGCGCCGCCTCGACCACCATCTGCAGCCGCTGGCGGCCCTGGTACTCGTCGAGCGACAGACGGTAGGCCAGGCGCACATGCGCGGCCACCGGCTCGGCGTGTCCGAACCAGATCGCGTCCCGCTTCTGGCCGAGGTGGCGCACCTGCAGCTTGAGGTGCTTGTCGCCCACCAGGCGCTGCGTCAGCACCTCGACTTCGTCGCAGAACAGCGGCGCCTCGAAAGCCTGGCCCCAGACCTGGGCATCGAGCGCAGCCACGGTCTCGACGTTGAAGTATTCGAGTGCCAGCGCGCCGTCGGTGCGGATGCGCCGCGTCAGCGTGGCGGCGTCCAGCCATTCGCCGGCGACGCGTTGCAGCGCCAGGTCGAATGTGGTGAATTGCGCCTCGTTGATCGTGCAGCCCGCAGCCATCGCGTGGCCGCCGAAGCGCAGCAGCACGCCAGGGTGGCGCTTGGCCACCAGATCGAGCGCGTCGCGCAGATGAAAGCCCGGAATCGAGCGACCCGAGCCCTTCAGGGCGCCATCGACGCCGCGAGCGAAGACGAAGGTCGGCCGGTGCAGGCGGTCCTTGAGGCGCCCGGCGACGATGCCGACCACGCCTTCGTGGAAATCGGCGTTGAACAGTGCCAGCGCCGTGGGGGGCTCGCCCGAACCCGCCTGGCGCATCAGCAGTTCCAGCGCGGCCTCGGCCTGCTCGCGCATGCCCGACTCGACCTCGCGCCGTGCGCGGTTGATGTGGTCGAGCTGCTGCGCCAACTCGGCCGCGCGCGTGGCGTCGTCGGTGAGCAGGCATTCGATGCCCAGGGTCATGTCGGCCAGGCGGCCCGCGGCGTTGATGCGCGGGCCCAGCGCGAAGCCGAAGTCGAAGGCCGCGGCGCGCGCGGGCTGGCGGCCGGCCGCGGCAAACAGCGCGGCCACGCCGGGCTGCATGCGCCCGCTGCGGATGCGCTTCAAGCCCTGGGCGACGAGGCGGCGGTTGTTGGCATCGAGCTTGACGACGTCGGCCACCGTGCCCAACGCCACCAGGTCGAGCAGGGCGTCGAGCTTGGGCTGGGCGTCGACGGCGAAGGCCCCGCGCGAGCGCAATTCGGCGCGCAGCGCGAGCAGCACATAGAACATCACGCCCACGCCGGCCAGCGCCTTGCTCGCAAATGCGTCGCCGGGCGCGTTGGGGTTGACGATCACGTCGGCCGCGGGCAGCGCGACCACGCCGTCCACGAGCGCGGGCAGGTGGTGGTCCGTGACCAGCACGGCCAGGCCACTCGCGCGCGCGTGAGCCACGCCGTCGAAACTGGCGATGCCGTTGTCGACCGTCACCAGCAGTTGCGCCCGCTTGGCGAGTGCCAGGTCGACGATCGCCGGCGTCAGGCCGTAGCCGTGGATCGTGCGGTCGGGGACCACATAGTGCAGCGTGCCCGCCGCGGCGCCGAGCAGCGCCAGGCCGCGCAGGGCCACCGCGCAGGCGGTGGCGCCATCGCAGTCGTAATCGGCGACGATGCAGATTCGCGTCTGCGCCGCGATCGCGTCGGCCAGCAGCGTGGCCGCGGCGCCCGTGCCCTGCAGCGTCGCCGGCGCCAGCAGGTGCGTCAGCGCGTCGTCGATCTCGTCGATGCGGGTCACGCCACGCGCGGCAAACAGGCGCGCCAGCAACGGGTGCACGCCGGCCTGCTCCAGTGCAAAGGCCGGGCGCGGCGGCACATCGCGGGTTTCGATCAAGGGCGCGGGCGGGCTCACAGCGACTCCAGCAGGGCTTGCACCCGGCTGCGCGCCGGCCGCAGGGCCTGGGCCAGGCCACGCCACCAGCGGGGCAGAGGCGGCGCGAGTTCGACGCAGCCGCGCTGGCCGCACAGCGTCAGCCGCAACGCTTGGCCGTGTTCGGCGCGGGCGAGCAGGGCGGAGATTGTGTCGCTGTCGAGCGCCTGCCACGCGTCGCGCCATGCGCTCGCGTCAGCGCGCAGTGCGGGGCCGCGCAGGCGCTCATCGACGCGGATCTCGGCGCTTCCCTGCGGCTGGCGCGCACCGCAGCCGCTCAACCAGAACGAGTTGACCGGCAGCGCGCCGCGCGCTTCGCGCGCCGCATTGCGCGGGTCGGCGTGCAACAGCATCTGGACTTCGTTCTGCAGGCGGCGCAGCGGCCTGGCCTCGGGCTGGCGCGGCAACCAGGCGTCGACGTTGCGGCCGATCACGCGATCCAGCGATGCGGTGGCCAGGCCCTGCAGGCCGGGATGCGCAAGGTACCAGCGCAGCGCCGCACCCCACGCCACCCGGTAGCCTGCGCCGGCCAGGAGGGGCTGCACGGCGTCGAACAGTTCACGCGAATCGGTGTCGGTGAGCGCGAGTGCGTCGGGGTCGGCCAGGTGCACGCCGTCGCTGCCGACGCGGCAATGCACCGGGGTCAGCAGGCCCCAGGCCAGGTCGCCAACCTCGATGCCATCGGCCTGCGCCTGGCGTGCGGCCCAGGGCAGGCAGCCGTCGGCGGCAGTCCAGCCGAGCGCCGCGGCCAGGGCGCGCTCATGCGGCATCGATAGCCGGTCCTCGTCGCCGTCGTCGCGCCCGACCTCGGTCCACTGCGCAAGCAGGCGATCGAGTGCCGGTGTGGCCAACGATGACGGCGCCGCGCGGGGTGCATCAGCAAGCGGCGCTGCGAACGGGACAATGAGATGCATTGGGCTTCATTATCGGAGGGGGTTCTTCTCTTGTCTGAGTCGGCACCGGGTCCCGCCCCGGCAGGCGGCATACTTTCTTTCTGTTGGCCCAGAAAGAAAGTAAGCTAAGAATGTGGGCCCAACACGAATCTTTGGGTTTGAGCGCGCGAGCGTTTCCTGTTCGCGCGCACAAGTCTGATTGATCCGGTAA
>JANOPR010000080.1:0-1576 GCA_031421955.1 Burkholderiales bacterium | reverse complement strand
GCGCACGCTGACCTGCTGCAGGAAGGCCATCAGGCGGGCGTCGGCGCCCGAGTGGTTGTCGGCCAGCACTTCGCCCACGTCGCGCGGGTCCGACAGGCGCCGGCGCTTGGCCATGCGCAGGAACAGGCGCGCCAGCCAGTTCGTGAAGTTGCCGCCGATCAGCAGCAGGTGGCTGTGTTCGAGCTCGTGGAAGAGTTTTTCCGGCGTCAGGTGTTCGCTCTGCAGGCCGCAGATGAACTCGAGCATGTCTTCGTCGCAGATCACATACGTCGGCGAGGCCGAGAGCCGCCCGAGCAAGTGGTAGACCACCGGGCGGTCGAGCCGCTCACGCTCGCTGGGCAGGTCGGCGACGCGGTTCGGGGCGTAGGCGATCACGTCGGTGGATTGCGCGCCGCCGAAGCGTTCGGCGTTGATGGCTTGTTCGAGCAGCGGATCGAAGGTGGTGCTGACGAAGAGGTCGAAGTCGGTGATCTGCGCGAGTTGCGTCAGCGCCGGCGGTGTCGCGAAGTGGGCCTCGCGCAGGATGCTGCGCAGCCGCGTGTAGGCCTCCTCGCGGCGCCCGCGCGAGGACAGGAACCAGCACACCACATCGTTGAGCGTGCAAGGTGCGGGCAGGTTCGCGGTGTCGACGCCGAGCTTGGCGGCCAGCTTCTCGGCCAGCCAGTCGTACAGCAGGCGCGGCCCGGTGTCGGTGTCGACGGTCAGCAGCTCGGGCCCGATGATCGGGATCACGCGCCGCTCTTCGATGAAGTTGAGCAGATCGTCCCAGGCATCGTCGTCGAGCGTGGCCAACGGCGGATGCAACTGCAGCAGATTGCTCAAGCGAAGGACCCTCCCGAACTTGCGATGCCCGTGCGGCGCCGTCGTGGGCGCCGGCCGTTGCGGGACGGCGGCGCAGTTTCTTCGATTCGCCGGAGCCGGTCAAACAAGGTTTACCAGCACATTGCGCGCGCGCGGGCACAGGCGTCGCCGGGCCGCCCCAAGGCGGCTGGCGCCCCAAGGGCCACGAAGGCCCCCCTGCCGGGCCCGGGGGCAGCGAACGCAGTGAGCGTGGGGGTCACGTCACCTGGTGGAGCGCAGGCAGTACAGCCCGAGCGTGCCGTAGCCCTTGGCCAGCGGCGTGCGCCCGACGTAATGCATCGCGACGCCCGGTGTGCGGCTGGCTGCGGCCACGGCGGCGAACGCGCTGCTGACATACACCTGGCCCGGCGGCGTGATCGGCTCGATGCGCGCGGCGCGGCTGGTATGCGGGCCGGTGTACAGCGGCCCCCCAGTGATCGGGTCGCGAGCGCAGTGCACCGGCCCGCAATGCAGGGCGATGCGCATGTCAAAGCCGGGCGGCAGGCCGCAGGCCGCACGGTCGAAGCCGTGCACCAGGGCGCTCAGCTCCAGGGCGTAGAGGGCGGCGTCGGCAACCTCGCGAAAAACCATGTACAGGCCGTCGCCCGAGGTCTCGACATGCTCGAAGCGGTGCGCGGTGCGCCGGTTCAGGCCGGCCACGGCCTCGAGGAAGCCGCCGATGAAGGCCGGGATCTGGTCTTCGCTGAGCTGGCTGAAACCCACCGCATCGGCAAAC
>JANOPR010000079.1:0-7635 GCA_031421955.1 Burkholderiales bacterium | reverse complement strand
GAAGCGTGGCCGTGCTGATCACGCCGACCGCAAAGCTGTCGTGGCCTAACGCCAGCAGGTAGGCCGGCAGCAGCACGGCCACCGAGCCGTCGACGAAACCGCGCAGTGCGCGACCGGCAATGAGGGTGCGGGCGGTGGTGTGCGTGGTATTCAGCCGGCCGAGCGCAGCACGGTCAACAGCCAACGTTCGAGGTCGACCATCTCCTCGCGGCTGACCGAATGCTCCATCGGGTAGTCGTGCCACTCGGGCCGGTAGCCCAGCGTGGCCAGCGCGTCGCGCGAGGCGGCGCCGCGGCCATGCGGCACGACCGCATCGCGCGTGCCGTGGGCCAGGAAGATCGGCACCGCGGCGTTGGCGGCATGGCGCTCTGCAGCGGTGGTGTCGGCCAGCGGCAGGTAGCCTGACAGCCCGGCCAGTCCGGCCAGCCGCTGCGGGTAGCGCAAGCCCGCGCCCAGCGCCAGCGCGCAGCCCTGGCTGAAGCCGGCGAGCACGATGCGTTCGGCGCGCATGCCGCGCGCGAGTTCGCGGTCAACCAATTCGTGCACCAGGGCGAACGATTCGCGCAGCCCGGCCTCGTCTTCGCGTGCCAGGCCCTTGGCCTCGAGTTCGCGGCCCAGAATGTCGTACCAGGCGCGCATGCGGTAGCCGTTGTTCAGCGTCACCGGACGCACCGGCGCGCGCGGCAGCAGCCAGCGTACCGGGCCGACCGCCGACAGGTCGAGTTCGTCGGCCAGCGGCAGGAAGTCGGTGCCGTCGGCGCCCAGGCCGTGCAGCATGACGATCGTTGCCGCCGCGTCGGCGCCGGGGTTCAGTTCAATGGTCTGCAGTCCCATGATCAGTAGCTCAGGCCCATGGCCTCGCGCACGTCGCGCATCGTCTGTTTGGCGATCGTGCGCGCGCGCTCGGTGCCCATCTCGACGATCCAGTGCACCTGCTTCGGATTGGCCAGGTACTGTTCGGCGCGCTCGCGCCAGGGCTGCTGCTCGGCGATGATGGCGTCGATGACGGGTTGCTTGCATTCGAGGCAGCCGATGCCCGCGCTGGTGCAGCCCTTGACCACCCAGTCCTTGACCTCGGGGTTCGAATAGAGCTGGTGGAACTGCCACACCGTGCACTTCTCAGGGTTGCCGGGGTCGCTGCGGCGCACGCGGGCCGGGTCGGTGGGCATGGTCTGGATCTTCTGCTGCACGACGGCCGGCTCTTCGCGCATCGCAATCGCGTTGCCGTAGCTCTTGCTCATCTTGGCGCCGTCCAGCCCCGGCAGCTTCTTGACCTCGGTGTGCAGTGCCTGCGGCTCGACCAGGATCGTCTTGCCGCTGCCGCGCAGGTGGCCGAGCAGCAAGTCGCTGTCCTCGTTGCTCCAACTTGCGACCTGGGTGGCGGCCTTGCCGACCATGCCTTCGCCCTTGGCCAGGGCCTCGGCGCTGCCGCCTTCGCCGTAGGCCTTGCGCTGTTTCTCGTAGTAGCGGGCGTCGTCCTTGGGCAGCTTGGCCATGGCTGCGGCGACCTTGGCGTCGAAGTCGCTGGCGCGGCCATACAGATGGTTGAAGCGGCGCGCCACTTCGCGCGTGAGTTCGACATGCGAACTCTGGTCTTCGCCCACGGGCACGTAAGTGGCCTTGTAGATCAGGATGTCGGCCGCTTGCAGCAGCGGGTAGCCCAGGAAGCCGTAGGTTGCGAGGTCGCGGTCCTTCAACTTGTCGATCTGGTCCTTGTAGGTCGGCACGCGCTCGAGCCAGCCCAGCGGCGTGCCCATTGCCAGCAGGGTGAACAGCTCGGCATGCTCGGGCAGGCGGCTTTGCACGAAGATCGTGCAGCGCTCGGGGTCCAGGCCCGCGGCCAGCCAATCCGTGACCATGTCGTAGACGTAGCGCTCCATTACGCCGCGCTCTTCATAGTGCGTGGTCAGCGCGTGCCAGTCGGCGACGAAGAAGAAGCTGTCGTAGTCTTCCTGCAGGCGCACCCAGTTCTTGAGCGCACCGTGGTAGTGGCCGAGGTGCATGGCGCCGGTGGGGCGCATGCCCGATAGCACGCGCGGTCGGGTGGGTTTCGTGGCGGTCTCGCGGAGATTCATCGTGCGGGGCGTCGGTGTGAGAGCCGCGATTCTAGGCGGCTACACTCGCGCGCCCGCCTGTTCCGTCGCCCGTGAAACGCATCGTCATCCTCATCTCCGACCGCGGCTCGAACATGCAGGCGATCGTGCGGCGTTGCGCCGATGAAGGATGGCCGGCACGCGTTGCCGCTGTCATCGCCAACCGCCCCGATGCCGGCGGCCTGGACTTCGCGTCGGCGCGAGGCATCGCCAGCACCGTGGTCGACCACCGCGGGTTCGCGACGCGCGATGCCTTCGACGGCGCCTTGGCTGAGGCGATCGATACCCACGTACCCGATCTCGTGCTGCTGGCAGGCTTCATGCGCATCCTCGGCTCGGCCTTCGTTGGCCGCTATGCGGGCCGCCTGCTCAATATCCACCCGTCGCTGTTGCCGGCGTTTCCAGGGCTGCGCACCCACCGCCGTGCACTCGAGGCCAGGTGCACGCAGGCCGGGGCCACGGTCCACTTCGTGACGCCGACCTTGGATCACGGCCCGATCGTCTTGCAGGCGGCAGTACCGGTGCTGCCCGGCGACGACGAGACCCGCCTGGCGGCTCGCGTGTTGGCCCGAGAGCATGAGATCTACCCGCTGGCAGCACGCTGGTTTGTCCAGGACGAGTTGCGGCTGGACAATGGCACCGTCTCGCACGTGCACGGCGCGTCGCAATTGTTATAAGAACCCATGCATCCCAAAGCCCTGCTCGAAGCCTGCACCGAACTGATCGGCGCGGTCTTGAAGTTCGACGCTCCGGCCGACAACATCGTCTCCTTCTTCTTGCGCCAGCATCGCGAACTGGGCCCGCGCGAACGCCACACGTTGGCTGAAACGGCCTATGGCGTGCTGCGCCGGCGCCTGCTTTACCAGCATCTGGCCCAGGGCAGCAGCGGACCGATCGAGCGCCGGCTGGCGATACTCGGTTGGGCAGGTGACGCGGCCTTCCTGCGCGCGGCGCTCGAAGTTCACGAGCAGAAGTGGCTGCTCCAGGCGGAGTCGGTCGAGCGCAGTACGTTGGCACCCAAGCTGCGCCACAACCTGCCGGACTGGATTGCCCAGCCACTACTGGCGCAACTGGGCGAAGAGGGTTTCTGGGCCCTGGTGGCCAGCCTGGACGAGCCCGCGCCACTGGACCTGCGCGTCAACACCTTCAAGGGCAAGCGCGACGCCGCGCAGGCGGCGTTGGCGGCCGCGGGCATCGAGGCCGTTCCAACGCCGTTTTCCCCCTGGGGCTTGCGGATCCATGGCCGGCCGGCATTGCAAAAGCTGCCGCTGTTCACCAATGGCGAGGTCGAGGTACAGGACGAAGGCAGCCAGCTGCTGGCGCTGCTGACCGACGCCAAGCGCGGCGAGATGGTGGTCGATTTTTGCGCCGGCGCGGGCGGCAAGACCCTGGCTCTGGGCGCGTCGATGCGCAACACCGGACGGCTGTATGCGTTCGACACTGCCGGCCACCGCCTCGAAGCGCTCAAGCCACGCTTGGCCCGCAGTGGTTTGTCCAATGTCTACCCGGTGCAGATTGCCCACGAGCGCGACGAGCGCATCAAGCGGCTGGCGGGCAAGATCGACCGTGTGCTGGTGGACGCGCCTTGCTCCGGCCTGGGCACGCTGCGGCGCAATCCAGACCTGAAGTGGCGCCAGTCGCCAAAGTCCGTGCAGGAACTGAGGGTCAAGCAGTCGGCCATCCTGGCTGGTGCGGCGCGGCTGCTCAAGCCTGGCGGCCGGCTGGTTTACGCCACCTGCAGCCTGCTGGCCAGCGAGAACGAGTCTGTTTGTGAGGCGTTTGCGCAGGACCATCCGGGCTTCGCGCCATTGGCGGTGGATGCGCTGCTGACTGGGCTCAAGGTGGATGCCGCGCAGAGCTTGACGGCGGCGGGCCACCTGCGTTTGTGGCCGCATGTGCATGCAACCGACGGCTTCTTCGCAGCCGTTTGGCAGAAAACCTGACCCTTGGCGCCCATCGAAATATCTGGCTCCGAGTCTGTACGCATTTCCACGGCTGACGCGAGAGGGCTGCGACCTACAATCGCCCATTGTCTGAAAGGTGCGTGATGGACAGCTTGATTCTCGTGCGCGACGCCGTCGTCGAATGGTTCGCGCATGGCGCGCTGGCAGCGACTTGGTGGCAAGTGCTGCTCGCCACGTTGGCGATGACTCACATAACAATTGCCGCGGTGACGATCTTTCTGCATCGCGCACAGGCACACCGAGCGGTCGAACTGCACTCGCTACCCTCGCACTTCTTTCGCTTCTGGCTCTGGCTGACCACGGGCATGGTGACCAAGGAGTGGGTGGCAATCCATCGCAAGCACCATGCCAAGTGCGAGACCGCAGACGACCCACACAGCCCGCAGACCCGCGGCATCCGCAAAGTGCTGCTCGAAGGCAGTGAGCTTTACCGCGCCGAGGCCAGGAATCAGCAGACGCTGGCCAAGTATGGGCTGCATACCCCTGACGACTGGATCGAGCGGCACCTGTACACCCGCTTCTCGTGGCAGGGCGTGGGCGTGATGCTGGTGATCAACCTGTGGCTGTTCGGCGCCATCGGCGCTGCCGTCTGGGCCGCCCAGATGGCCTGGATCCCGATCAATGCGGCGGGCATCATCAATGGCCTGGGTCACTGGTGGGGATACCGCAATTTCGAGGCGCCGGACGCTTCGACCAACCTGTCGCCCTGGGGCATCATGATCGGCGGCGAGGAGTTGCACAACAACCACCACACTTACCCGACCTCGGCCAAGTTCTCGGTTAAGCGCTACGAGTTCGATCTGGGCTGGAGCTACATCCGCGGCCTCGAGTTCCTTGGCTTGGCCAAGGTGCGCAAGACCCCGCCCAAGTTGGCGTTAGGTGCAGTTCGCGCCGCTGACAACAAGACGCTTGAGGCGCTGATTGCCAACCGCTACGAGGTGATGGCGCATTACGCCGTCGCGCTCAGAGATGCCGTGGGCGCCGAGCTCGACAAGTTGAAGGCCCAGGGCGCGAAGAACAGCGCGCGCTGGTCGGCAATGCGCCTGGCCAAGCGCTGGTTGCACCGCGATGACGACCGGATTCCGCATGGCGTCAAGCCGCAGATGGCGCAGGCGCTGGCGCAAAGCCCGGCGCTGGCCAAGCTGGTGGCGATGCGCGAAGAGTTGCGCCAGCTCTGGACCCGCACCAATGTGTCGGTGGAGCAGCTGGTGGCGGACTTGCAGGTCTGGTGCAAGCGTGCCGAGGACAGCGGCGTCGCTGCATTGCGCGAGTTCTCTCTGACACTGCGCGCGGCGCACGCCTAGGGCAGCCGCAACGCAAACGGGCCGCAACTGCGGCCCGTACGTGAGAAGGCGTCGCCTGGCGACGCCTTTTTACTGGTTACTTCAGCTTGGTCTCTTTGTAGAGCACATGCTTGCGCGCCTTGGGGTCGAACTTCATGAATTCGAGCTTCTCTGGCGTCGTCTTCTTGTTCTTGGCCGTGGTGTAGAAGTGCCCGGTTCCGGCCGAGGACTCCAGCTTGATCTTTTCGCGTCCGCCTTTGGTTGCCATGTCGTGCTCCTAGTTCACAGGGCGCCGCGGGCTCGCAGGTCGGCGACGACCTGCTCGATGCCCACCTTGTCGATCAGGCGCAATGCCGCGTTGGTGATGCGCAGGCGCACCCAGCGGTTCTCGGTCTCCAACCAGAAGCGGCGGTACTGCAGGTTGGGCAGAAAGCGGCGCTTGGTCCTGTTGTTGGCGTGGGAGACGTTGTTCCCCACCATCGGGCCTTTGCCCGTGACTTGACAGACGCGTGCCATGAGGCACCTCCAAAATTGATCTCGAATGCGGGCTTCGCCGATTTCGGCAAAGACCGCGAGTATAGCCGCAAACCCGCGGCCCGGCCAATGCGGCTAGTCCTGCTGCTCGAGGAATCGCTGGGCGTCGAGTGCTGCCATGCACCCGGTGCCGGCGCTCGTGATGGCCTGCCGATAGACATGGTCCTGCACGTCGCCGGCGGCGAAAACGCCGGGCACGCTGGTCATGGTGGCCAGACCGTTGAGTCCGGTGCGCGAGATGATGTAGCCATCCTTCATCTCCAGCTGTCCCTTGAAGATGTCGGTATTGGGCTGGTGACCGATGGCGATGAAGCAGCCCTGCAGCGTCAGGTCCGTGGTCGTGTCGTCCCGCGTGCTGCGGATACGCACCCCGGTGACGCCGGATTCGTCGCCGAGCACTTCATCCAGCGTGTGCCACAGGTGCAGCTGCATCGACCCGGAAGCGACCTTGGCCATCAGCTTGTCGACCAGGATCGCTTCGGCGCGGAACTTGTCGCGCCGGTGGATCAGGTGCACCTTGCTGGCGATGTTGGAAAGGTACAGCGCCTCCTCGACGGCGGTGTTGCCGCCGCCGACCACGCAGACTTCCTGGCCCTTGTAGAAGAAGCCGTCGCAGGTGGCGCAACCGCTGACGCCACGGCCCATGAAGGCTTCCTCGCTGGGCAGACCGAGGTACTTGGCGCTGGCGCCCGTGGCAATGATCAGCGCGTCGCAGGTGTAGCTGGCGGTGTCGCCCTTGAGCGTGAACGGCCGCTTGGCGAAGTCGACTTCGGTGATCTGGTCAAACACAACCTGCGTGTTGAAGCGCTCGGCATGCTGCAGGAAGCGTTGCATCAACTCCGGGCCCTGCACGCCCGCCACGTCGGCGGGCCAGTTGTCGACGTCGGTCGTTGTCATCAACTGGCCGCCCTGGGCCAGTCCCGTGATCAGCATCGGCTGCAAATTGGCGCGCGCGGCGTACAACGCGGCGGTGTAGCCGGCGGGTCCGGAACCCAGGATCAGGACCTTGGCGTGGGAGTTGGTACTCGTCATGTTTAATGGGGATGCGTCGCAGCGTGCCAACAGGCAATGCTACATAGGGGCGGGATCCAATGGCGGCAAGCGCGCCAATGGGCACAATAGTGAAATTGTAGGCAGTGGCCCGCGCGGGTTTGCGTCGGGCGCGGAATCGCCGACAAAACAACCACGAACCCGAAGGAGAACCCCCGATGTCTATGCTCTCGAATCTAGACCTGATTCGTCGCGTGCCGCTGTTCTCGATGTTGACCAATGACCAGGCCCAGCAGGTGGCTGACAGCGTGGTCAAGCGCCGCTTTCGCCGCGGCGAGATCGTGGTCGAGCAGGGGCGCAAGAGCAATTCGCTGTTCATCCTGCTCAATGGCCGGGCCCGCGTGCTGACCGCCGACGCGCGTGGTCGCGAAGTCATCCTGGCCGTGCTCGAGGCGGGTTCGTATGTGGGAGAAATGAGCCTGATCGACGACGAACCGCACTCGGCCACCGTGCGCTCGGAGATCCAGACCGACATGCTCGTCCTGGGGCGCCAGGAGTTTTCGAAATGCCTGCCCGACAGTTCGACCCTGGCCTACGGCATCCTGCGCGGCCTGGTGTCACGCTTGCGTGCCGCTGACCGGCAAATCGAGTCGCTGGCGCTGCTGGACGTGTATGGCCGTGTGGCCCGCACCTTGCTCGACATGGCCGAAGACGTGGGCGGCGTGCAACTGATTCGCAACAAGGTGTCGCGCCAGGACATGGCCAAGGTGG
>JANOPR010000078.1:0-3204 GCA_031421955.1 Burkholderiales bacterium | reverse complement strand
CGCGTGCCGGGCGCGGCCGATGTGTTCGTCTTCGGCGCGCGCGACTACTCGATGCGCCTGTGGCTGCAGCCCGACCGCATGGCCGCGCTGGGCGTGACGCCGGCCGACGTGGCGGCGGCGGTGAACTCGCAGAACGCGCAGTTCGCCGCCGGCAAGATCGGCGCCGCGCCCTCGCCGCCGGGCCAGCAGCTCGAGTTCACGGTGACGGCGCGCGGGCGCCTCGTGGAGCCCGAGGCTTTCGGCGACATCGTGCTGCGATCGGCCGGCCCGCGGGGCGTGCTGCGCGTCAAGGACGTGGCCCGTGTCGAACTCGGCGCGCAGAGCTACGACGCCAGCAACAGCGTCAACGGCCAGCCGGCGATCGCGCTGGCGGTGCTGCTGGCGTCGGGCGCGAACGCGCTCGATGTCGGCGAGGCCGTGCGCGCCAAGATGGTCGAGTTGAAGCGCGACCGCTTTCCCCCCGGCGTCGACTACCTGATTCCGTACGACACCACGCTGTTTGTCTCGGCCTCGATCAAGGAAGTGCTGACGACGATCGTCGAGGCGGCGCTGATCGTGCTGGCCGTGGTGTTCGTGTTCCTGCAGACCTGGCGCGCGACGCTGATCCCGATGCTGGCGGTGCCGGTGTCGTTGATCGGCACCTTTGCCGGCCTGTACGTACTTGGCTTCTCGATCAACACACTGACCCTGTTTGCGATGGTGCTGTCGATCGGCATCGTCGTCGACGACGCCATCGTCGTGCTCGAGAACGTCGAGCGCCTGATGCGCGAGAAGGCCATGGCGCCCATGGCTGCGGCGCTCGAAGCGATGCGCGAAGTGCAGGGTGCCGTGATCGGCATCGTGCTGGTGCTGGCCGCGGTGTTCATCCCGGTGGCCTTCCTCGGCGGCATCGCCGGGCAGCTCTACCGCCAGTTCGCGGTCACGGTCACGGTGGCCGTGATCCTGTCGGGCCTGGTGGCGCTGACGCTGACGCCGGCTTTGTGCGCGATCCTGCTCAAGCCCAGCCACGGCGAGCGCAGTGAGCGCCTGTTCGCGCCCTTCAACCGCTTCTTCGGCTGGGTCACACGCCGCTTTCTCGCTGCCGTGCACCTGGCGCTGACCCACCGCCTGCTGGCCATTGCGGTCTTCGCTGCCATCATCGGCGGCGTGGTCTGGTTGCTGGCCAAGGTGCCCGGCAGCTTCGTGCCGCCCGAGGACCAGGGCTACATCATCGCCGCGGCCCAGCTTCCCGACGGTGCCACGCTCGAGCGCACCGGCCGCACGACCGAACAGTTGCGCCTGATGTTGAAAGACAACCAGGCGATCAAGGACATCTTCATCGTCAACGGTTTCGACCTCATCGGCGGCGGCAGCAAGAGCAGTGCGGCCACGATCTTCTTTCCGCTCAAGCCCTGGGAACAGCGCCAGCAGACGGCGATGGCGCTGGCCGGCCAGGTCAGCGGCATGGGCTTCACGGCCCTGGACGACGGCATCGCGTTTGCCTTCAACCCGCCGCCGATCCAGGGCCTGGGCCAGGCCGGCGGCTACGAGGTGTTCGTGCAGGGACGCACCGACCCCGACCCGCAGCGGCTGGCCCAGGTCACGCAGGCCTTCATGGCCGCGCTCGCGCAGCGCGCCGAGCTGACGCCGGCGCAGACCTTCTTCCGGCCCACGGTGCCGCAACTGCGCGTGGACGTCGACCGCGAGAAGGCCATTGCACTGGGCGTGCCGATCAATGAGGTGTTCGGCGCGTTGCAGGCGCAGATGGGCTCGCTGTATGTCAACGATTTCAACAAGGCCGGCCGCACCTACCGCGTGACGATGCAGGCCGACGCGGCGTACCGCTCCAAGCCCGAGGACCTCGGCCGCCTGCACGTGCGCTCGGCCACCAGCGGCCAGATGGTGCCGTTGAAGGCGTTGATCACGGTCAGCGAGATCATCGGCCCGGAGCAGATCGAACGCTACAACAGCTACATCGCGGCCAAGGTGTTCGGCAACGCCAAGCCCGGGTTCAGTTCGGGCGAGGCGCTGCGCGCGGTCGAGGAAGTGGCGCGCGCCACGCTGCCGGCGGGTTACGCGATCGAGTGGACCGGCCAGGCCTTCCAGGAGAAGCGCACCGGCAATGCGTCGATCTTTGCCTTCGGCTTCGCGCTGATCATGGTCTACCTGATCCTCGCCGCGCTGTACGAACGCTGGGGCGTGCCGCTGGCCGTCGTGCTGGCCGTGCCGTTCGCCTTGCTCGGCGCGCTCGGGTTCGTGGCCCTGCGCGGGATGGAGAACGACATCTACTTCCAGATCGGCCTCATCGTGCTGATCGGCCTGGCGGCGAAGAACGCGATCCTGATCGCCGAATTTGCGATGCAGGGCATGGAGGCCGGCCTGAGCGCTGTGGACGCGGCGGCCGAAGCCGCGCGGTTGCGTTTTCGGCCCATCGTGATGACCTCGCTGGCCTTCGTGCTCGGCGTGCTGCCGCTGGTGCTGGCCACCGGCGCGGGCGCGGCGGCGCGCCAGAGCATGGGCAGCGGCGTCTTCGGCGGCATGATCGTGGCCACCTTCGTGGCGCCGATATTCATCCCGTTGTTCTTCAGCCTGCTGGCCAGAAAGGCGCGACCGAGCCACAGCCATGCGGCGCGGGAGGAGCGGGCATGACGCGCGTCGCCCTGCTGATCAGCCACCTGAGTGCCGCGGCGCTCCTGGCCGCCTGCGCGGCAGCGCCGGAATCGAAGCCACCCGAGTCCCGATTGCCCGCGGCGTACCCGGGTGCCGTCGCGGCCACCCACGGCACCAGGCTCGCCAGCGACTGGTGGACGCTGTTCAACGACCCGGCGCTAAATGGCCTGGTCGACGCGGCGCTGGTGCACAACGCCGATCTGCGCATGGCGGTGGCCCGTGTCGATGCCGCCGCCGCTGCGCTGGGCGTGGTGCGCTCGGCGGGCTGGCCCTCGCTGGACCTGGGCGCGGCAGCGACGCGCTCGCGCGTCAGCACGCTCAACGGCCAGCCGACACCGGCCGGCGGTGCCGAGTCGTCGACGCATCGCGTCGCGTTGTCGAGCAGTTTCGAGATCGACCTCTGGGGCCGGCTGAGCAACGCGAATGCGCAGGCGCAGGCCGAACTGCTTGCCGCACAGCATGGCCGCGACACCGTGCGCCTGATGCTGGCCGGCACCACGGCGCAGCTCTACTTTGGCCTGCGCGCGATGGACGCGCAGTCGGCCGTGGTCGACG
>JANOPR010000077.1:0-2741 GCA_031421955.1 Burkholderiales bacterium | reverse complement strand
CATGCCGGGCCGATCATGAGTTCCGCGTCTGCGCCGCGCCAACCGCGCACTGAGCGCGAGGTCCGCGTTGACCTCGCAGCGGCGTACCGCCTGGCTGCGCTGGCGGGCTGGGACGACACCGTCTACACGCACCTGTCGGCCCGCGTGCCGGGTCGGTCCGGCGTTTACCTGATCAATGAGTTCGGCCTTGGATTCGACGAGGTCTGCGCGTCAAACCTGGTCCCGCTGCCGTCGGCCGCTGCCTCAGGCGTGACGAGTCAGCGCCGCGCGGCCATGCCCAGCCGCCCGCCTTGAGACAATGCACCCCATGCTGCCAGGGAGCCGACGATGGACGCGAGGGTCAAGGGCGCAATCCGGGACGGAATCGTTCGTGCCGTTCACGCGGTGACGGGGCCAGTGCGCCGCGCGCCGCGGATCGATCCGCCGGCCGGCCGCGCGGACCGCACGCTCAAGCACACCCGACTGCGACGCTTCGCGGCGGGCGGTCGGCGCGCGGTCGTCATGCCGGTGGCGTCGATCATGCTGGCCGCCAGCCCCCAGGCCGGGGCGAGCCCATGTGAGGACTACAAGGCCGTGCTGGCCGCGCGCATCGACGCCACGGGCGTGCGCGGCTACACGCTCGAGGTGGTGGCGGCGGACGCCCCCGTGCCGCCAGGCGCCAAGGTCATCGCGACCTGCGAGGCCGGTGCGCGCAAGTTCCTCTACCGTCGTTGGGGCGCTGTGGGCGCGTCGTCAGCGGGCGCGGCGAGCGCAGCGCGCGCGGCTTCGGCTGCACAAGCCGCAGCGCCTGCTGAGGCACCGTCGCGGCGGGCAACCCGCGGCGCGCGGGAAGAGCCCGCATCGACCGCGGTGCCCGCTTCGGCACCTGTTCGCATGCGCATGCCGGATGCCAACGCCGCCAAGCCAGTGCTTGTGGCCCCGGTTGCGGCAGCGGTCGTGCCTGCAGCTGCAAGTGCAAGCGTGGTCGCGGCAGCGCGCCCGATCGCACCGGCGGTCGTCGTGCCGCCGCCCGCCGTGCGGGCCGATGCGGCCGCCACGGCCGAAGTCACGCCCAAGCCAAAGGCGTCAGGCTTCGCGGCCGGTCAGTGGCAATGGATCGGGGCAATTGCACTTGCGGCACTGGTGGCCGGACTGTGGCTTTGGCGCGCCCGTTTCAGCGCCTACGACAGGGACGGCCTACCGCGCGGCCCCAGGCTCTGAGCCCGACGCCGCCCCGCGCTCCCACCAGCTCCCCTGTAGCGCACCATGCAAGCGCTCGATGAACGAACTCACCTTGCCCGGCACCAGCTTGGGCGACGGGAACACGGCGTGGATTTCCTGCGCGGGTAGAGAGTAGCGTTCCAGGATCGGCTTGATGCTGCCCTCAGCCACCGACTCGCGCGCCACGTACCAGGGCAGGACGGCAATACCCAGCCCTTCGCGTGCGGCGGCGAGCACGGCCGACAGGTTGTTCGAGCGCAGCGGCCCGCGCACCGGCTGCACCTGCTCGCGCCCATCGTTGCCTGCGAGCATCCAGCGGTCGTCGCCCTGCACCGTGCTGTAGATCAGGCAGGCGTGTTGCGCCAGATCCGCGGCTTGCCTGGGCGTGCCATGCGCCAACAGGTACGCAGGCGCGGCGACCATGACCCACGGGTTACGCCCGAGGTAGCGCGAGCCCAGCGTGGAATCGGCCAGCCGCCCCATGCGGACGGCCAGGTCAATGCCCTGTTCGACCATGTTGACGTAGCGGTCGTCGAAGCTCAGGTCCACGCTCAGGCCCGGGTGCTCGCGCATGTGCGCAATCGCCAGCGGCACGAGCACGCGCCGGCCGAAGGCGAGCGAGGTGGAAATTCGCAGCGTACCGGCCACGCCGCTTTGCATCAGCGAGGCCAGGTTGTCGGCGGCCTCGATCTCGTGCGCGATGGCCTTGCACTTGCCGTAGTACAGCGCTCCCACCTCGGTCGGGCTCACGCCGCGGGTCGTGCGGTGCAGCAGGCGCGCGCCCAGGCGCTGCTCCATCGCGGCCACGGCCTTGGTGGCGGTGGGTTGGGTGATGCCGAATTCGGCCGCCGCCTTCGAGAAGCTGCCCATCTCGACGATGCGGATGTAGAGGGCGACAGCGGCGACGCGGTCCATGAGGCCGGATCTTGCGCCTCAACCCGGTCGGTATTCCACTGCGGAATAGCAAAGATGCCCTGACCGGGCTTCACGCAAGCCGGCCGCGGGGGGACCATCACGCCAACCATATGAAGGGGAAGATCATGGCCAAGATGAAGGCCGCCATGGCCGCCGTGCTGGTGATGGAGAAGGAAGGCGTCACGCAGGCCTTCGGCGTGCCGGGCGCGGCCATCAACCCGCTCTACGCGCAATTGCGCGAGCGCCAGACCATCGCCCATGTGCTGGCCCGCCATGTCGAGGGCGCCTCGCACATGGCCGAGGGCTACACGCGGGCCCGGGCCGGCAACATAGGGGTGTGCATCGGCACTTCGGGGCCGGCCGGCACCGACATGGTCACCGGCCTGTATTCGGCGCAGGCCGACTCGATCCCAATCCTGTGCATCACCGGCCAGGCACCGCGTGCGCGCCTGCACAAGGAGGATTTCCAGGCCGTCGATATCACCTCGATCGTCAAGCCGGTCACCAAGTGGGCCACCACCGTGCTCGAACCGGCCCAGGTGCCGCGCGCCTTCCAGCAGGCCTTCCACCTGATGCGCTCGGGGCGGCCCGGCCCGGTGCTGATCGATCTGCCCTTCGACGTGCAG
>JANOPR010000076.1:0-5799 GCA_031421955.1 Burkholderiales bacterium | reverse complement strand
ACCTGCACTCCTTTGCCGGCCCGGGGCGCCCGTTCGTGATGCGCGGCCCGCCCGACAACGAGGGTCCGCTGGAGCCCTTTGCGCATGCCGCCGCAGAAGGCCGCTTCGCCGAGCATCTCGGGCCCACGAGGATCGTCGAAGGCTGGATGGCGGCCTATGCGCTGGGCGCGGCACGGCGCCAGGCGCTCGGCCGCAACGAGGCAGTTGACCCTGGCGAGGGCATCGGTACCACCGAATACATGCGCAGCCGCGGCGGCTGGGGCGTCACGCTCGAATGCGGGCAGCACGAGGACCCGGCGGCGCCGGAGGTCGGCTACCGCGCGATCCGCCAGGCGATCGCGCTGCTCGGCCTGTCGCCGTTGCCGCTGCAGCCGCCGCCTGCAGCGATCGAGCGGCTGCGATTGACCGAAGTCGTCGACCGCTTGCACCAGGCCGACCGATTCGTGCGGCCCTGGCGCAGCTTCGATGCGGTGCACGCCGGCGAGCATGTCGGCGAGCGACATGACGGCACCCCGGTGATTGCGGGCGCCGACGGCCATATCGTGTTCCCGGACGCACAGGCCTTGCCCGGCCACGAATGGTTCTACTTCGCGCAGGCCTGCTAACCTGCCCCAGGACGCCTCAGGCGTCGGCCCCCTGAGGCCGGCACGGGCCCTACGTGGCCCTTGGGGCGTCGCTTGCTTGGGGCCGCACGATCCACTCGACGCCGAGGAATGATGGAAACGTCCCAACTGCCGCCCGACCATGCGCAACGCCAGGAGTTGGCAGCGGAGGTGCACACCCGGCCGCCCGAGGCGGTGTGCGCACCCGCGCGGGTCAGCTACGTCGCGGTGCTGATCGATGCCGCCCAGCGCGAGCTTGAGCGCTTGCACCTGGCCCTGCTTTGTGAGCGCCACGGCATTGATCCGCCCGACGCAGCGGCGACGCACTTCCGCGCCACGCTGGGCGGGCTGCGGTTGAAGTGGGAGCGACACGGCGAATTTTCAGGCTACACCGTGCTCGCCGACGGCGTCAGCGAGCCGCCGTTTGCGCACCCTGCGGCGGCCATGCTGCCTGCGGGCTGGCTGGAGGGCATTCCTGGTCAGACCGTCGCTGCGGTGCACGCGGAGTTGCGCGCTGCCGGGGCCGAACCGCCCGATGCCGTCGAGCTGGCACGTCTGTTCGGCGCCAGCAGCGTGGCCGGCGCCGACGTGGCCGAAGGTGCCGCACTCGTCTGCACCGATTTCCGCCTGCATGACGACGGGTGTACGCACGTGCAGGTGCTCGACCGCCGGCTCGGCGATCGCCAGGCCGGCCGCCTGTTGCAGCGCTTGTTTGAGATCGAGGCCTACCGCATGCTGGCGCTGCTGGCCTTGCCGATCGCGCGCCGCCAGCTGCCGCGTATCGCGGCCATCGAGAGCTCGCTGGCCACGCTGACCGAGCGCATCGCGCGCGACGAAGGCGACGACGAGTCCCTGCTGCAGGCATTGACACGCCTGGCCGCCGAAGTCGAGAGCGGGATTGCGGCAAGCCAGTTCCGCTTTGGCGCCTGCGTGGCGTATCACGGCCTGGTGTTGCGGCGCATCGCCGAGCTGCGCGAGAAGCGCCAACCGGGTCTGCAGACCATCGACGAGTTCATGAGTCGCCGCTTGACGCCGGCGGTTGCCACCTGTGCCACCATGTCGCAGCGCCTGCTGGGCCTGGCCGAGCGGGTGGCGCAGGCCAGTGCCCTCCTGTCGACCCGGGTGGACATTGCGCGTGAACGCCAAAATCAGCGGCTGCTGGCCTCGATGGACGCGCGCGCCAAGCAGCAGTTGCGCCTGCAGCAAACCGTCGAAGGCCTCTCGGTCGCCGCCATCGTGTACTACACGGCTGGGCTGGTCGGCTATGCCGCCAAGGCGCTGCATGCGGCCGGGGCAAACGTCAACGTCGATGTCGCCGTCGGCGTGGCCATCCCGTTTCTCGCCGTGGCGGTCTTCTGGGCGGTGCGGCGTGCAAGGCGGCACATCGTTTCGGATGAGGCCTTGATCGACTGACGTGGTGCGCCCGGCTGGGATCGAACCAGCAACCCCTGGCTTCGGAGGCCAGTACTCTATCCATTGAGCTACGGGCGCAAGGGCGTGGATTCTATCAGCGGGGTCGCGCCAGGCCGCGCTGCGAGCGGCTGCGAGTGCCGGACAACGCGGGGCCCGCCGCTATAATTTGCCGCTTCGCGTGCCCCCTGGCACGCGCTGTTTTTCGGGGGTGCCATGCGCCTCTGGCCACGCACAACGAGGATGCCATGAGCGACCCCCACGCCGACCACGACTTGCCCCATGAGGGCCCTATCAAGACACCGACGCAGCTGTTTTGGGCCGTGCTGGCTTCCTTCGTGGTTCCGGTCGTCGTGATCCTGATGCTCGTGAACTACGTCGTGTCCGACAAGTCTCCCGCAGCAGGTAGCACCGCCCACAGTGCCGAGGCTGTCGCGCAGCGGATTCAGCCGGCCGGCCGTGTCGAGCTCAAGGACGCCAGCAGCCCGGCTTCGCTCAAGACCGGTGAACAGGTCTATGCCGCGCAATGCGTGGCCTGCCATGGCAGCGGCGTGGCGGGCGCCCCCAAGCTTGGCGACGCGGCGGCCTGGGGCCCGCGCGTGAAGGCCGGCTACGACGCCCTCCTGACTTCCTCGCTCAAGGGCAAGGGCGCGATGGGCGCGCAAGGCGGTGGCGACTTCAGCGACGTCGAGATCGGTCGCGCGGTGGTCTACATGGCCAATCAGGGCGGCGCCAAGTTTGACGAACCCAAGGTTGCGGTGCCTGCGCCCGCGCAAGCGCCAGTGGCCGCGGCGATGCCGGCTCCGGCGGCTGCGGTTGTTACCGCCGCGGCGCCTGCAGCGGTTGAAGCCAAGGCCGGTGCGGTGCCGGCGCTGTACTCGCAAACATGTGCCGTCTGCCATGCCAGCGGCGTGGCCAATGCGCCCAAGCTGGGCGACAAGGCCGCCTGGGCCGCGCGCCTCGGGGCCGGTGTCGACGGGCTGACGGCCAGCGTGATCAAGGGCAAGGGCGCCATGCCGCCCAAGGGCGGTTCGGCGGCGAACGATGCCGACATCAAGACGGCTGTGGTCTACATGGTCAGCACGGTCAAGTAACTCAGCGCCACTGCGTTGACAAGCCGACCTGCGGGTCGGTTTTTCTATGCCGGCACGCAGACGGGCACCAAACGCTTGAACCGCTATGGCCCTGGCGCAGCCCAAGGCTGCTGCGGGCTGAGTACAAAGCCGAAGCGCTGCGGCATCGCGTTGAAGGCCAAGGCCTCGGGCCGCCAGAGGCCGGCTTCGACGGCGCGCGCGGCCTCGTGCATGTCCTGCGTGTGCACCAGGCCGAAACCGGCATCAGTGTCAAGGAACAGTCGGCCTGACTCGTCGAGCCAGGCGCTGCGCAGCCTGGCCGGCAGCCCGCTGTGGCTGGTCAATGCAAATTCTTGTGCGGCCACGCGCCAGACGAAGGGCGCGGCTTCGAGCTCGACATACACGCGCTGCGGACCGTTCTGGAAGTACCAGGCGCCGTCGTTGTCGCTCACGTAGTTGCGATGGATGAAGTCGCGCAATTTGTCGTGCTCGATGCGGCTGCCCTTGACGTGCGGGAAGGGGCCGGCCGCCTGCACGCGGTCGTCGCGCATGTACCAGTTGCCGCGCGCGTCCAGTGCCAGCCAACCGCGGCAGGCGGGCACGTTCGGCCACTTCTTCAGCGCGGCTTTGACGATCTCGTCCATGGGGGTGCCCAGTGTGCGTCAGGCCTGGCCGCGCAGCCAGCCCAGCACTGCCGCAGGCATGCTTGTCGCGCAGTCCCCGCGCCGTGTCGTTGACGGGAAGCCGACGTGGCCGCCGTCAGCGGGTTGCCACAGGGTGACGTGCTTGCCGACGTCGCCCGGCGAGGGCAGGCAGTCGGCCGGCACGAACGGGTCATTGCGCGCGTTGAGTACCAGCGCAGGAATGCGGATCCGGTCCAGATGCGGCTTGGCCGAGCCGCGTGCCCAGTAGTCATCGGTATCGCGATAGCCATGCAGCGGTGCCGTGAACACATTGTCGAAGTCATACAGGTCGCGCGCGGCGAGCAGGCGCTGGCCGTCGAACAGGCCGGGGAACTGGGCCAGCTTGGCCAGGGCCCGCGGCTTCATCGTGCGCAGGAACATCGGCGTGTAGCAGATGCGGTTGAAGCCGCGGCCCAGCGCATGGCCGCCCGCGGCGAGATCGATGGGTGAACAGATCGCCGCCACGGATGCCGCGGCATGTGCGGCCTGACTTCCTGACTCTTGCGCCCAGCGCAACAGGGCATTGCCACCGAGCGATACGCCAACCACGAACAACGGCGCCGCGGCGCGTTCGCGCAGCCGCGACAGGATCCAGCCGACCTCTTCGAAGTCGCCCGAGTGGTAGGCGCGTGGTGCCCGATTCAGCTCGCCCGAGCAACCGCGGAAGTGCGGCACGGCGAAGTTCATGCCCGCGAGCGCAGCCTGGCGCGCAAAGGTCTGCGCGTAGTGGCTGCGCGACGAACCCTCGAGACCATGGAACAGCACGAGCCACGGCGCCGCCGGCGAGTGCGGCTGCAGGTCGACGTCGATGAAGTCGTTGTCGGGCGTTGTCCAGCGCTCTCGCTGGTAACGTGAAGCCGGCTTGTCGCGCGCGCTGCGTTGGCCGCTGAGCAGTGCGGGCCAGACAGTCTGCGCGTTGCCGCCGGGCAGCCACCACGGCGCGCGATAGCCCTGCATCAATGCAGCGTGTTCGGCGCGTCGACGATCTCGGGCATCTCGCGCGACGAACCCGGGCTGGCATGGTGCGCCACCAGGCGCCAACCCTGCGCGGTCTTGAGGTAGACATTGGTGGCGATGACCCAGGCCGTCTGCTGGCCTTCGTTGGTCTTGATGTCGACCCGCTCGATCAGGTTGTGCACGGCGCAGCCGGCGCTCTCGACACGCTTGAGCTTTTCAGCGCGAACCGGAATCGGGCCATTGGCGAAGATGGCTTCGAAGGTCGCGCGAATCGCGCCCGGCCCCACCACGCGCGGGCCGCCGGGGTGGACGCAGACGATCTCGTCCTCGTCGGACCAGACAGCCATCAGGCGTTCGATGTCGCCACGCTGCAGTGCTTCGTAGAACTGGGTTTCGACATCGTCGACCGAGGCCATCAACGCGGCAGTCTGGGCTTTGGGGCGTGGCATGGCCGGCAGTGTAGGGGCCGCGGCCGCGCCGGCTTCCTCAGTGGCTGCCCGCTGCCCGTGCTCCTTGGGCCAGTCGATAAACCGTGCCGCAGTAGGGGCACTTGCCCTCGCCCGTGGTGGCCACCTCGATGAACACCCGCGGGTGGTTGCTCCACAGCGCCATCTTGGGGTTGGGGCAGAACACCGCGCCGGCACCCTGAAGGTCCGCGGCAGTGACTTCGACGGCGGACGGCGGCGATGTGGCAGTGGCGCTCATGGCTGAATTGTCGCTGCGCTCAGACGCGGGTCAGCCACTCGGCGTACTTCGGATTGCGGCCATTGACGATGTCGAAGAACGCCGCCTGGATCTTCTCCGTGATCGGTCCGCGTCGTCCTGCAAATTCGCCGCTGCCGAGTTCGATGCGGTCGAGTTCGCGGATCGGCGTGACCTCGGCGGCGGTGCCGGTGAAGAAGGCCTCGTCGCAGATGTAGACCTCGTCGCGGGTGATGCGCTTCTCGACCAGCCTCAGGCCCAGGTCGGTGCAGATGGCAAAGATAGTGTCGCGCGTGATGCCGTTGAGTGCCCCAGCCGACAGGTCGGGGGTGTAGACCACGCCCTTCTTGATGATGAACAGGTTTTCACCAG
>JANOPR010000075.1:0-8001 GCA_031421955.1 Burkholderiales bacterium | reverse complement strand
GTGGCCGTGCTCGGCCGCACCGGGCGCAACTTCGCGGCCGGCATGAGCGGCGGCGTGGCCTATGTCTACGACGAGGACGGGCACTTCGCCGCGCGCTGCAACACCAGCATGGTGTCGCTTGAGAAGGTGCTGCCGCGCGACCAGCAGGACATGGCCACGGCGCACGGAGGCGAAGCCGACGAGACGCTGCTCAAGAAGTTGATCGAGGACCACCATCGCTGGACCGGCAGCCTGAGGGCCCGCCATCTGCTGGACCACTGGGTCGAGTCGCGGGCACGCTTCATCAAGGTCTTCCCGCATGAGTACCAGCGGGCCTTGAGGCAGATGAACGCCACCGCCGCCGCCAGTGCCACGATCGCCAAGGCCAAGGCCGAAGCCGTGCCGGCGAAATGACAACCCCGGCGCTTGCGTGCGCCGGCATTAACGAGTGATCAGAGAGTTCATCATGGGAAAAGTCACTGGCTTCCTCGAACACGAGCGACTCGAAGAGGGCTACGAACCCGTTGCCAAGCGGGTCAAAAACTATCGGGAGTTCGTGATCGCGCTCAACGACGAGCAGTCGAAAGTGCAGGCCGCGCGTTGCATGGACTGCGGCACACCGTTCTGCAACAGTGGCTGCCCGGTCAACAACATCATTCCTGACTTCAACGACCTGGTGTATCGCGGCGACTGGCAGAACGCGATCGAAGTCCTGCACTCGACCAACAACTTCCCCGAGTTCACCGGCCGCATCTGCCCGGCACCCTGCGAGGCCGCGTGCACGCTCAACGTCAACGACGACCCGGTGGGGATCAAATCGATCGAGCACGCGATCATCGACCGCGCCTGGGCCGAGGGCTGGGTCAAACCACAGCCACCCAAGCTCAAGACCGGCAAGACGGTGGCCGTGGTCGGCTCCGGCCCGGCCGGCCTGGCCGCGGCGCAACAGCTGGCGCGCGCCGGCCATGAGGTCACGGTGTTCGAGAAGAACAGTCGCATCGGTGGCCTGCTGCGCTACGGCATTCCCGACTTCAAGATGGAGAAGTCGCACATCGATCGCCGCGTCGAACAGATGCAGGCCGAGGGCGTGACGTTCCGCACCGGCGTGCTGATCGGCAGCATGGCCAAAGACAGCAAGATCACCAACGACGCCAAGGAAGCGATCGCTGCCGACGAACTGACGACGAGCTTCGATGCCGTGTTGCTGGCAGGCGGCGCCGAACAGAGCCGCGACCTGCCGGTGCCGGGGCGCGAGCTAGACGGCGTGCACTTCGCAATGGAGTTCCTGCCGCAGCAGAACAAGGTGGTGGCCGGCGACAAGGTCAAGGGCCAGCTGCTGGCCACCGGCAAGCATGTCATCGTCATCGGCGGCGGCGACACCGGCAGCGACTGTGTGGGCACCAGCAACCGCCATGGCGCGGCCAGCGTGACGCAATTCGAACTGCTGCCGCAGCCGCCCGAGCAGGAAGACGGGCCGCTAGTCTGGCCCTACTGGCCGATCAAGCTGCGCACCAGTTCGAGCCATGAAGAGGGCTGCCAGCGCGAGTTCGCGATCGCCACCAAGGAGCTCATCGGCGACGGATCGGCCAAGGGCGGCAAGGTCACCGCACTGAAGACGGTGCGCGTGCAATGGCTGGGCGGAAAGATGGTCGAGGTGCCGGGCAGCGAACAGGTGCTCAAGGCCGATCTCGTGCTGCTGGCGATGGGCTTCGTCAGCCCGGTGGCTTCGGTGCTCGAGGCCTTCGGTGTTGAGCGCGACCCGCGCGGCAACGCCAAGGCTGGTACCGAGTCCTCGGGTGCCTACCGAACCAATGTCGACAAGGTCTTCGCCGCGGGCGACATGCGCCGCGGCCAGAGTCTGGTGGTGTGGGCGATCCGCGAAGGCCGTCAGGCCGCGCGCGCGGTCGAGGAATTCCTGCTGGGAAGCAGCGAGCTGCCGCGCTAGTTGGGCTCCCGCCGCGCGACCTCGGTCGTGCGTGGCGGGCGTAACGACTCCTCACATTCCCGGCACTGGCGCGCGCGCAGCTGTCTGATCCACGCTGCATCGGTTGCGGTCGCGTGCCGTTTGTCGAGCATCGCGCGCCGCTCGTCGAATGCAGGTCGAGGGTCGTGTGCTTTGTCACGTCGGTCGCGATGTCTTGTGCCGACAATCGCGCCAACCCGCCGCACACCCATGCATCTCCATCGCAATCCTGCGCACACAGAGCCACTGCCGTGACCACACCCAGCCCGACCCGTCTGCTGCCCGAGACCCGCGCGCCATCTGCCGCGACAACGCGGGCGCAGCGCGGCTTCACTTTGATCGAATTGATGATCGTGGTGGCCATCGTGGCGATCCTGGCCGGCGTGGCGATGCCAAGCTACTTCGACTACGTGCGCCGCGGCCAATTGCCCGAAGCCCAGGCGGCGTTGTCCGATTTCCGCGTCAAGATGGAGCAGTATTACCAGGACAACCGCAATTACGGCACTGGCAATTGCGCTGACGTCGGTCCGCCGAACTGGTCGGCCGGCAACGGAACGCTCAACTACGCCGCGGCGCAGTTCTTCACCTACGGCTGCGTGCTGACCGGCGGCGGCCAGGGCTACACGGTCACTGCCAGCGGCAGCGGCGGGCGTGCCGTCGGCCATGCCTACACCGTCAATCAAAACAACGCCCGCACCACGACCCGGTTCAAGGGCGTCGTGGCGACACGGGGCTGCTGGGTCATCAAGGGGAGCGAATGCCCGTGAGTCGCAATCGCGAGATGCGCGGCATGACCCTGATCGAACTGGCGGTCACGATGGTCATCTTGGCAATGCTGCTGGTCGCTGCCGGCCCGACCGTCAGCGCCTGGGTGCGCAACACCCAGGTTCGCAATACCGCGTCGTCGATGCTCGCCGGCCTGCAGCGCGCACGCAATGAAGCCATGCGGCGCAACGTGCCGGTCCGCTTCTCGACTGTGGCACTGGCGGACTCCGCAGTGATGGACGCGACTTGTGCGCTGTCGGACACGGGTGTGTCGTGGGTGGTCAGTGTGCGAGATCCAAGCGCGAACTGCCAGCGTGTGCCGGCGACGGTCGCTGCAGACGCCAACGACCCGATGATCGTCGAGACCCATGCGGGTGGCGTCGGCGGCAAAAACGTGGTCGTTTCGGCCAGGATCGCTGACGGCAGCGCCGCGGCCAACACCGTCACCTTCAACGCTTTCGGCCGTGTTGTCGACGCCGCGCCGATCGGCTTCATCAACGTCAGCAACAACACCGCCGGCGGCGACTTTCGCAACCTGCGCATCGAGATCGGCACCGGAGGCACCGTGCGGATGTGCGACCTCGGCGTCACCGCGGCCACCGACCCGCGCTTCTGCCCGACAAGGACGATCCCATGACCACACAGACTCGAATCTCGCGGCGACGCGCCGCCGCAGGCCGCAGAAGCCGCGGCTTCATGCTGATCGAGGCCCTGGTGGCGCTGCTGATCTTTTCCTTCGGCGTGCTGGGCATCATCGGCTTGCAGGCCTCGATGACCAAGGCGCAGACGCAGTCGAAATTTCGCGCCGATGCGTCGTTGCTGGCGCAGCAGGCGATCGGCGCCATGTGGTCCGACAGCAGCAACCTGGCCAGCTACGCGACCGCCTCTTGCGCTGGGTATGCGCGCTGCAACGAGTGGCAGACCCGGGTCGCGGCAGCGCTGCCCGGGGGCACGGCGGCGGTCGACCTCAGCGCGACGCCTGAGGTGCTGATCACGATCACGTGGCAACCGCCCAATGAGCAGACCCACACCTATACCGCCCTCTCGGCTGTAGCCGTCAACCCGCCATGATTCACGTTGCAGCTACTTGCCGCACGCGCGGCGTCACTGGCCAACGTGGTGTCACGCTGATCGAATTGATGGTCGGCATGCTGATCGGCATGCTGGCGATCCTCGTCATCTCCCAGGTGCTGCTGGTGTCCGAGGGGCAAAAGCGCACCACGACCGGTGGCTCCGACGCGCAGATCAATGGTGCGCTGTCGGTGTACGCGATCCAGCGCGACGTGCAGACCGCAGGCTATGGGTTCACCAGCAGTCCGGCGATCGTCGGCTGCCCGATCAATGCGTTGTTCAATGGCGCGGCACCGGCGGGTTTTGCCGGCAGGCTGGCACCCGTGTTCATCACGCCCGAGGTGTCGCGCCCGGCAGGCAGCGTGGGCGACTCAATCCGCATGCTGTCCAGTTCCAAGGCGTCTTACTCGGTGCCGACGCGGGTGATTCCGCCGGCCTATGCCGTCAACGGACAACTGATTCCGGTCAGCGCAGCACTCGGTTTCGCTCAGGGCGATCTGGCCTTGGTAGCCGCCGATGCGGTCCAGCCTTGCTGGGTCTTCCAGGTGACTGCGGCGCCCACGGCGATGTCGATTCCGCGTGTCGATCAGCCGAACGCGTGGAACAGTGCGGGCACGCCGAGCCAGGCCTATGGTGATGGCAGCTTGCTGGTCAATCTCGGCACCCTGGTCGACAACCGCTACGAGATCAACAACGGCGTGCTGCAGTTGTCGAGCTTCGACCTCGGCAATCCGAACACAAGGATCACGCGCGACATCCAGGCCGACATCGTCAGCCTGCGCGCCTTCTACGGCCGCGACACCAGCGTCGTCGCCGACGGCATCGTCGACGTCTACGACACGACCACACCGACGAACAACGCCGGCTGGCTCAGAGTGCGGTCGGTGCGTGTGCTCGTGGTGGCGCGCAGTGGCCAGTACGAGAAGGAGATCGTGACGTCGGCCAATCCGACCTGGGAGGTGGGCACCACGCCGGCGACCGCGGGTGCCGCCGCCTGTGGCGCGAGCCAGTGCATCACGATCGATGTCGGCGCTGGCGTGGTGGGTGATGTCGAGGCCAAACACTACCGCTACAAGATCTTCGAGACCATCGTCCCGCTGCGCAACATGCTGTGGAGTTCCTGACGTGAGATACCAAGCCATGAACACCATCGAACCGCGAGGCCAAAGGCGGCCCGCCCAGCGCGGCGTTTCGCTGCTGTTCGCGCTGTTGGCGCTGGCCGCGATGCTGCTGGCCGCGGTGGCCCTGGTGCGCTCGGTGGATTCGGGCGGAATGGTGCTCGGCAACCTGGGTTTCAAGCAGGAGGCGACCAGCGCGGGCGACAACGCCGCCGAGCGGGCACGCACCTGGCTGCTGACCTCAGGCGTCAACCTCAACGCCGACAGCCCCGCCAACGGTTACTACGCCACCTCGCAGGACGCGCTCGACATGACCGGTCGCCTCACGTCGGCGGCCAATCCGATGGCCGTTGTCAATTGGGGTGACGCCGACAGCTGTGCGTGCCGGTTGACCGCGCCAGCCACCTGTTCGTCGTGCACGCAGACGCCAGCCAACGCAATCTCGCTCAATGGCGGCCGCGTGACCGCGCGCTACCTGATTGCGCGCCTGTGTCCGTCGGTGGGTGCCGTAGATGCCGCGAACCCCTGCGCCAAGCCGGCTGCGACCGCGCTCGCGCAGGCGGCGGCCCGCGGCGAGATCCGGATCGGTTCCGAAGCGCGACCGGCCCTGGTGGCCACAACGCCCTATTACCGGATCGTCGTGCGCACCGTCGGTGCGCGCAACACCGTGAGTTTCACCGAGACGATCATTCATTGATGTTCGCAGGACAGGGAGAAGACCAATGACCCCACAACATCTCAAGCCACGGTTCCGACCGCTGCCGAGTGCGGCGCTGCTGCTGCTGGGCGTCCTGGGCTCGACCAGCGCGGCGCTGGCACAGCTGACCGATGTCGCACAGGTGCCGCTATCGACCGCGTCACCGACGGTCGTCAAGCCCAACGTGATGTTCATCCTCGACGACTCGGGCAGTATGGCCCGCGACCACATGCCCGATGACGCGAACAACTTCACTGCGTCCAAGTATGGCCGCTTCGCGTCGCAGTGCAATGGCCTGGCCTACAACCCCGTGACCGCCTACGCATTGCCGGTCACGTCGACGGGTGCGAATTACCCGGCAGGCGCCTTCACATTCCCCTCGCCGAACGCGCTGAGCAACGTACGAACCATCAGCTCGGCTGCGCCGACGGTGGGCACCGGCAGCGTGACCGTGACGATCAGCGGCACGTCGGGCAGCTACTCGAACGGCAGCATCGTCACCCTGTTCAGCAATGCCGATACCAGCGTACTGATGGTCGGCACGGTCACGGCATGGAACGGCACGACCCGTGCGCTGACCGTGAATGTGAGTAGCACGCAGGGCAGCGGCACATTGACGACGCCGCGCATCGGCGACGGCGACAACCGCCCCTTCTACTACACCTACTCGGGCAGCCAACCCCGGCTCGGCTTCACGTACAACAGCAGCGGCGTCATCGACACGACGACCTTCTACACAGAGTGCTTCAGCAACGTCGGCAGCACGCCGGGCAGCAGCGTATTCGCCCGGGTGGTCATGACGCCGAGCTCCACCGACATCCAGAACTACCGCAACTGGAACACCTACTATCGCACCCGGATGCTGACCATGCAGTCGGCGGCGAGCCTGGCCTTCGACACCATCGGCGACCGCTTCCGCGTCGGTTTCAGCACCATCAGCAAGACCACGGTGAGCGGCAGCATGTTCCTCGACGTGGCCGACTTCAACGCCTCGCACAAGGCACTGTTTTACACCGAGCTGTTTGGCTCGCCCCCAAGCGGCTACACGCCGCTGCGCGGCGCGCTGTCCAAGGCCGGCAAGTACTTCGCCAAGCGGGCCACGCGTTCGGACGGCGGCGCGCAGACCTACGATCCCATGCAGTACTCCTGCCAGCGCAACGTCGCGATCCTGACCACCGACGGTTACTGGAACATCGGTGACGGCAACTCCACATATGACCCCGGTGAGGAAATCCCCGGCAGCGGCTCCAACAGCTACGGCCCCGACCGGCTCGACAACACGGACGTCGGACAGCAGGACGGCGGCGCGACGCCGCGGCCGATGAGGGACAGCGGGTCGACGACGGTGTCGGCGCGCACGAGCGACCTGCAGCAGCGGACCATCACGCTGCAAGCGCAGACAAGCACCAGCACACTTCAATCAAGGACTGGGCCACTTCAGACCCGAACGTCGATTGACAGCGGCAGCACTTGGAGCGCCTGGACCAATGTAACCAGTCCGAGCACCTGCACCTGGGACACCAGCGGCAGCAGTCGCCGGGATTGCCGGTACAACTGGAGCGCATGGAGCAATGCCGCTTCATGTACCAGGAACATGAGCACGGGCACATCAGGCGGGACCGTCTGGAGCGTCAACATCGCCACCGACTGCCAATACACGGCGTGGACGGCCTATGCCAACAGCGCTTCGTGCACCGCGGTGGCGCAATCGCCGGGGCCGAATTACACCGTCGGGACTGCGACGCAGTGCAACACGGTGACCACCAACGGTCCGTGGTCGAATACGGCGACCTGCACCGCGTCGGCAACGACAGGGTGCCAGTACACGGCCTGGACGGCGTACTCGCTGGTTTCTGCCTGCGTGGCCGCCCCCCAATCGATCGGGCCGAACTACACCGTCAGTACGGCCCGGGAATGCCAGACCACGACCATCGCCGGCCCGTCCGACACATTGGCCGACGTGGCGATGTACTACTACCAGACCGATCTGCGAACCGCGGCACTCGGCAACTGCGCCTCGACGCTCGATGGCACGCCCACCGGCATCCCCAGCAACGTCTGCTCGAACAACGTCAGGCCCAGCGGCAACGACGACGCGCCGAACCAGCACATGACGACCTACACGCTCGGCATGGGAGTGGGCGGCCTGCTCCCTTACCGATCGGACTACCTGAGCGCGACCAGCGGCGCGTACTACAACATCCTCCAGGGCACGGCCGAATGGCCCGTCCCCGGGCCGACCCGAGCTGCGGAGAATATCGACGACCTGTGGCACGCTGCCGTCAATGGCCGCGGCCAGTTTTTCAGTGCTGCCGACCCGGATTCCGTGGTGACCTCTCTATCCGGCGCCTTGGCCGGGGTGAGCGCGCGCCTGGCGTCAGCCGCCGAGCGCGATCACGAGATTGCGC
>JANOPR010000074.1:0-9052 GCA_031421955.1 Burkholderiales bacterium | reverse complement strand
ATGCTCTGGCGGTAGTTGATGACGTTGCCGTTGTAGGCCACGGGAATTGCGATCCACTTGCCTTTGCTCTGGCCGTAGGTGACGGCGGTGGGCGTCCAGCCGCCGTACTTCTTGCCCAGGTAATTCGCGACGTCGGTGACGTCGGCGCACTTGGTCGGGAACAGGTGCGGCAACGAGTACAGGCCCCAGAACATGTCCGGGCCCTGATTCGTGTTGGCGGCGACGCTGGCCTTGGGCTGCACGTCGTCGAGCGATTCGTTGATGACCTTGACCTCGACTCCGGTGGCCTTGGTGAAGTTCGCCACCAGGGCCATGAAGCTGTCTTCCTCGCTCTGCACGAAACGCTTCCAGCGCAGCAGCGTGATCTTCGCGCCCTTCTCGGGCTTGAACGGCGAGGCCTGGGCCCAGGCCTGCGCCCACAACGCCAGATTGGCGGCGCTGGCGCCGGCCAGCACGGCGCCGGTCTTCAGGACATTGCGGCGGGTGAAGTTGCTCTCGGTCATAACCAGTGTCTCCTCGGGTCGTGATGGATCGGGTTTGTTGAAGTCGAAAGCCGGCCTAGATCCGTTGGCCGCTCGACGCGTCGAAAAGGTGGGCAAGTTGTGCGCGCGGTTTGAGCCGGATCTTCATGCCCGGCGCGAACTCGTGGCGCTCACGGAAGATGGCCACGATTTCCTGGCCGCCCAGGCGCGCAAAGAGTTGCGTTTCGCTGCCGGTGGGCTCGATCACGACCACCTCGGCATCCAGGCCGTCGTCGACCAGGTCGATATGCTCGGGGCGGATGCCATAGACCATGGCGCGGCCATCGTTGGCTGCCAGGGCGTTGTCCAGCGGCAAGCGGGCACCGTTGACGGCCACCAGCGCGCCGTCCTTTTGCGTGCCTTCTATGAAATTCATCGACGGTGAGCCGATGAAGCCGGCGACAAAGCGGTTCGCGGGATGGTCGTACAGATCCAGCGGCGTGCCGGTCTGCTCGACGCGGCCGTCATGCATGACGACGATCTGGTCGGCCATGGTCATGGCTTCGATCTGGTCGTGCGTGACGTAGATCGAGGTCGTCTTCAGGCGCTGGTGCAGTTCCTTGATCTCGGTGCGCATGGCCACACGCAGCTTGGCGTCCAGGTTGGACAGCGGCTCGTCGAACAGAAACACCTGCGGGTCGCGGACGATGCAGCGGCCCATGGCCACGCGCTGGCGCTGGCCGCCCGAGAGCTGGCGCGGAAAACGCCCGAGCAGCGGCGCCAGGCCCAGGATGTCGGCGGCCTTGCCGACGCGCTCGTCGATGAAGGCCTTGCTCTGCTTGGCCAGCAGCAGCGAGAAGGCCATGTTGTCGCGCACCGTCATGTGCGGGTACAGCGCGTAGTTCTGGAACACCATGGCGATGTCGCGCTCCTTGGGCGGCACCTGGTTGACCACCCGGCCGTCGATCGCCACCTCGCCGCCGCTGATGTTCTCCAAACCCGCCACCATGCGCAGCAGCGTGCTCTTGCCGCAGCCCGAGGGCCCGACCAGCACGGTGAAGGAGCCGTCTGGGATGTCGATGCTCACGCCATGCAGCACCTCGACTTCGCCGAAGCGCTTCTTGACGGAACGGATCTGGACACTGGCCATCGAGACAGGGCTCCATCTGAAAAAGTGCCGCCCCCGGTTGGCAGCGCGCGAGGTCGAGTTGTATGATGACCTGACGACCATGTCAATCCTCGTTTCATCCCAGGCCGCCAAGCCGCCCGGCGCGCCTGACAGCCAGCACCTGACCGCCGACAGGCTGTCGGACCGCCTGGCCGCGCGCATTGCGCAGCAGATCGACAGCGGCGCCCTCAAGGCGGGTGACCGCCTGCCCACCGAGCAGCAGTTCGCAACGGCCTACGGCGTGTCGCGCACCGTGGTGCGCGAGGCGGTACACCAGCTCAAGTCACAGGGCCTGGTGCGATCGCGCCAGGGCTCGGGGGTGTTCGTCACCGCGGCACCCGCGCACCGGGCGATGGCCTTCGACCCCAAGGTGCTGGAGTCGATGAACGCCGTGGTGCAGATGGTCGAGCTGCGCCGCGTGATTGAAGGCGAAATGGCTGCCTTGGCGGCGGTCCGGGCCACGCGGTCGCAGGTCGCCGACCTCAAGCGCGCCCTGGCCGCCATCGACACCGCCACCGACGCCGGACAGCTCGGCGTCGAGGAGGACATGGCTTTCCACCGCGCCATCGGCGCGGCCACCGGCAACCCGCAGTTCCTGCGCCTGCTCAGCATCCTCGAAGCCTATCTGCGCGACGCGATGACCGTGACCAAGGGCTACGAGTCGATGCGCGCCGACTTCATGGCACGCGTGCGCATCGAGCACCGCGCGATCCTGACCGCCATTGCTGCAGGCGACGCGAAAGCGGCGCGCCGCGCGGCGATCCAGCACCACCTCGACGGCGAGAAGCGGCTGATCACGAGCGGCGTGATCAAGGGCGACTGGCCGCGCCGCGTGCGCGCGCAGTGATGAGCATGCGCAGGCCCCTGCTGGGCGTCATCGCCGACGACTTCACGGGCGCCACCGACGTCGCCGGCATGCTGGTGCAGGCCGGCATGGGCACCCTGCTGACAATCGGTGTGCCGCAGGACGGCGCCGCACTCGCTGCCGATGCGGTGGTGGTGGCCTTGAAGTCGCGCACCACGCCGCCGGCCGACGCCGTGCGCGACTCGCTGGCGGCACTGGTGCGCTTGCAGGCCGCCGGCTGCCGGCACTTCTACTTCAAGGTCTGTTCGACCTTCGACTCGACGCCGCGCGGCAATATCGGCCCCGTGGCTGAAGCGCTGATGGCTGCACTCGGCGCCGACTTCGCGATCGCCTGCCCGGCCTTCCCGGAGAACGGCCGCAGCGTCTACCGCGGCCACTTGTTTGTCGGCGACGCGCTGCTGTCGGACACCGGCATGCGTGACCACCCGTTGACACCGATGATCGATGCCAACCTGGTGCGCTGGCTGCAGGCGCAGACCGCCCTGCGCGTCGGACTGCTGCGTCACGATGGCGTGGCCGCGGGTATCGACGCAGTGCGCTCGCGCATCACCGCCTTGCGTGCCGACGGTGTGCGCATCGCCATCGCCGACGCGATTGACAACAACGACCTGCGCGCCCTGGGCGAGGCCTGTGCCGATCTGCCGTTGTTGATCGCCGGCTCGGGCCTGGCCTTGGGGTTGCCCGCGGCCTACGCGCAGCGCGGCTGGGTCACACCCGACGCGACGCTCGCTGCGCTGCCTGCGGTGGGCGGCCATGCCGCCGTGCTGTCGGGCTCCTGCTCGACGGCCACCAACGCACAGGTCCAGCAGTGGCGGCAAGGCGAGCGCCCGGCGTTTCGCATTGACGCGTTGCAACTCGCCGCGGGCGCGCCGTTGGCCGTCCAAGCCCTGGCCTGGGCCGACACGCACCTGGAGAGCGGGCCGGTGCTGGTGTATGCGACGGCCAGCGCTGACGAGGTGAGAGCCACTCAACAGCAACTCGGCGTGGAGCATGCCGGCGCCTTGGTCGAACAGTGCCTGGCCGAGATTGCGGCAGGACTGCATGCGCGGGGTGTGCGCCGCCTGGTCGTCGCCGGCGGCGAGACCTCCGGCGCCGTCGTGCAGGCGCTGCAAGTTCAACGCCTGCGCGTGGGCGCACCGATCGACCCGGGCGTGCCCTGGACCCAGGCCGAAGGTCGGCCGCTGCTGTTGGCACTGAAATCGGGCAACTTCGGTGGCGTCGACTTCTTCGCCAAGGCGCTGTCACTGGTGCGCTGACGCGATGAGCGACTTGCTGCGCCAGGAGTTGTGCCGCGTCGGCGCATCGTTGTTCGCGCGCGGCTACGTGCATGCCACCGCGGGAAACTTGAGCGCGCGGGTCGATGGCGGCTACCTCATCACGCCCACGGAGGCCTGCCTCGGGCTCCTCGATCCGCAGCGCCTGGCCGCCGTGGACGATGCCGGCGTGCAACAGGGCGGCGACCGCGCCAGCAAGACCCTCGCGCTGCACCGCGCGATCTACGCCGCCGACCCGAGCGCGCGATGCGTGATCCACAGCCACAGCACGCACTTGGTCGCGCTCACGCTGGCCGGCGTGTGGAGCCAGGCCGATGTCCTGCCGCCGATCACGCCGTACTTCGTGATGAAGGTCGGGCACGTGCCCCTGGTGGCCTACCACCGGCCGGGTGACCCGCGCGTGGCCACGCAGGTCGGGACGCTGATTGCCGCGGGCCAGGCACGTGGCACCCCGATTCGCGCCGTGCTGCTCGACCGCCTCGGCCCGGTGGTCTGGCATGAGTCGCCCGCCGCCGCAATGGCCGTGCTGGAAGAGCTGGAGGAAACCGCCAGGATCTGGCTGATGACGACACCCAAGCCCTCTGCCTTGACCGAACCACAACATGATGAGCTGCGCACGCAGTTCGGTGCCATCTGGTAAGGAGCTCTCCATGCCCCGCTTCGCCGCCAACCTGTCGATGCTCTACAACGAGCATGGCTTCCTCGACCGCTTTGCCGCCGCGGCAAAGGACGGCTTCGAGGCGGTCGAGTTCCTGTTTCCCTACGCCTTCGCAGCGCAGGATCTGGCGGCGCGCCTGCGCGAGCATGGATTGCAGCAGGTGCTGTTCAACGGCTCGCCCGGCAACTGGGACGCCGGCGAGCGCGGCATGGCCTGCCTGCCCGAGCGCGTGGACGAGTTCCGTCGCAGCGTCGAGCAGACGCTGGGCTATGCCGAGTCCTTGCGCTGCCCGCGCGTGCACCTGATGGCGGGCCTGGCGCCGGCGCGGGCCGACCGCGCGGCCTTGCGCGCGACTTACGTGGCCAACCTCGCCTGGGCTGCCCAACAGGCCGCGGCGCAAGGCGTTGACGTCGTGATCGAGCCGATCAATACGCGCGACATCCCCGGCTTCTTTCTGAATCGCCAGGACGAGGCCCACGCCATCGTCGCCGAGGTGGGTGCCGTGAACCTGAAAGTGCAGATGGATCTGTACCACTGTCAGATCGTCGAGGGCGACCTGGCCAAGAAAATCGAGCGCTACCTGCCCACCGGCAAGGTCGGCCACATGCAGATCGCCGGCGTGCCCGAACGCCACGAGCCCGACATCGGCGAGATCAACTACCCCTACCTGTTCGAGCAGATCGACCGCCTCGGCTTTGACGGCTGGATCGGCTGCGAGTACCGGCCCCGCCTCACAGCGCCAGGCGGCACTTCGGCTGGCCTGGCCTGGTTTCAACCCTACCGGACACGCACGTCATGAAACTCCTGATCACCGGCGGCGCCGGTTTCGTCGGCGCACGGCTCGCGCGCACCTTGCTCGCTACGGACGGCAACGCCGGCATGTTGGCCGGCCAGCGCATTCACTCGATCGCGCTGGCCGACCAGTTCGCGCCGCCGCCCGACCTGCTGGCCGACGCACGCGTCACGGCCCGCACCGGCGACCTGCTCGAGCAATGCGCGGCCCTGGGCCGCGAGCGCTTCGACGGCGTGTTCCACCTGGCCTCGGCCGTGTCGGGCGAATGCGAAGTCGACTTCGATCTGGGCATGCGCTCAAACCTGGACACCACGCGCAGCCTGCTCGACGCCTTGCGCGCGGCGGGCAATGCACCGAGGTTCGTGTTCTCGAGTTCGGTCGCCGTGTTCGGCCCCGACCCCGGACGGCCGCTGCCCGACGTGGTTGCCGACGACACACTGCCGACGCCGCAAACCTCGTACGGCACGCACAAGCTGATGTGCGAACAACTGATCGCCGATTGCACGCGCAAGGGTTTCATCGACGGCCGCTCGGCGCGCCTGATGACGGTGACGGTGCGCCCGGGCAAGCCCAACGCCGCGGCCTCGTCGTTCTTCAGCGGCATCATCCGCGAGCCCCTGGCCGGCGTCGAGGCGATCTGCCCGGTCGACGCGAGCGTGTCGCACCCGGTGTCGTCGCCCGCACGCACGGTGGCCGGCCTGATCGCCGTCTTCGAAGCGTCACGCGAGGCCCTGGGCGGGCGCCTGGCACTGAACCTGCCCGCGCTCAACGTCACGGTGCGCGAGATGCTGGCCGCGCTTGAATCGGTGGCCGGCCCGGCAGCATGCGCGAGGGTCCGCTTCGAGCGCGACGAGCGCATCGCGGGCATCGTCGCCAACTGGCCCAAGGGCGCCAGCGCGGCGCGCGCAGCCCGCCTGGGCCTCGCGCCCGAAGCCAACTTCGCCGACATCGTGCGCCAATACATCACCGACTGCCGCGCGCGGCCGGATGCCGGCACCACCTTGAGAGGACTCGCCTCGTGAATGACATCGACCTCAAGGGCCGCTTGGCCGTCATCACCGGCGGCGCGCAAGGCATCGGCTACGCCACGGCCGAGCGCATGTTGCGTTCGGGTGCCAGCGTCGCGTTGTGGGACATGGACGCGCCGCTGCTGGCCAAGGCCAAGGACACGCTGGGCGCGCTCGGCCGGGTCGCCAGCGTGAAAGTCGAGCTGACCGAGGAGGCCTCGGTCGCCGCAGCGACCGCGCAGACCGTCAGCGAATTCGGCCGCATCGATATCCTGGTCAACAACGCCGGCATCACCGGCGGCAACGCGACGACCTGGGAGCTGTCGCCCGAAGTCTGGCGCCGCGTCATCGAGGTCAACCTCGTCGCGCCGTACCTCGTCTGCCGCGCCGTGGTGCCGCAGATGCTCAAGCAGGGCTACGGCCGCATCGTCAACGTGGCCTCGGTGGCCGGCAAGGAAGGCAACCCCAACGCCTCGCACTACAGCGCCAGCAAGGCCGGCCTGATCGCGCTGACCAAGTCGCTGGGCAAGGAGCTGGCCACGCAGGGCATTCTGGTCAACGCCGTGGCCCCAGCGGCGGCGAATACTGCGATGTTTGCCACCATGACGCAGCAGCACCTCGACTTCATGCTCGGCAAGATCCCAATGGGCCGCTTCATCGAGGTCGCCGAAGTCGCCGCGGGCATCTGCTGGCTGGCCAGCGAGGACTGCTCGTTCACCACCGGGTCGGTGCTGGATTTGTCGGGCGGGCGCGCGACGTACTGAACGCCAGCTTGCCGAGGCACCGACCATGCCGCACGACCCGCGCCTCGCCGATGGACATCAGCGGCAAGCCGATGAAGGGCTTCGTCTGGGTCGACGCCGACGCCGCGCTCGCGGCCGGGCTCGACAACTGGATCCTCTTTGCCTCGCGCTTCGTCGGCAGCCTGCCGCCAAAGTGAACGAGCGCCGCGCATGACCCCCCGTCGCTTCGACGTCGCCCTCTTCGGCGCCACCGGCTTCGTCGGCCGCCAGACCGCGCACTACTTCGCCGAACATGCCCACGGCGTGCGCTGGGCCCTGGCCGGGAGATCGGCGGCCAAGCTCGCGTCGCTGCGCGCTGAGCTCGTCGCGGCAGCGCCTGGCGTGCTGGTCGCGGATGCGCGCGACGTGGCGGCGCTAGATGCGCTGGCCTCGCAGACGCGCGTCGTGCTCAGCACGGCCGGTCCGTTTGCGCGCTACGGCAGCGAACTCGTTGCCGCCTGCGTGCGCCACGCCACGCATTACGTCGACATCACCGGCGAGACGCCCTGGGTGCGCCAGATGATCGACCGCCACCATGCCGACGCGGCCAAGAGTGGCACGCGCATCGTGCCCGGCTGCGGCTTCGATTCCGTGCCGTCGGATCTGGGCGCCTGGCTGGTGGCGCGCGCGTTGCAAAAGCAGCACGGCGAGCGCTGCGTCAGCGTCAAGGCCTGCTTCTCGATGCGCGGCGGGCTCAACGGCGGCACCGCGGCGTCGATGTTCAATGCGCTCGATGAAGGTGCGCAGGCGCAGCTAGACGACCCCTTCCTGCTCAACCCCGAGGGCACGGCGCCGACTGACGCCGCCGCGCACCGCGACCCGGCCGGCGCCCTGCGCGACGCCGATTTCGACGGCTGGCTGGCGCCCTTCGTGATGGGGCCGATCAACACCCGTGTGGTGCGCCGCAGCGTTGCGTTGTTGGCGGCGAGCGGCCTGTACGCGCCCGAATTCCGCTACCAGGAATACGCGCTCATCGGCCGCGGCGCGGGCGGTGCGTTGGCGGCGACCGCAGTCGCTGTGGGCATGGCCGCGGGCCGCAGCGCGCTTGCGTTCGAGCCCCTGCGCCGGATCGCCCAGCGCTTTGCGCCGGCCCCGGGTGAGGGTCCGTCCGAGCGCACGATGGATCAGGGCTCGTTCCGCTGCGAACTGATCGGCGTCGGCGAACGCGGCCGCATGCAGCGCGGGCGCATCGCCGGTCGTGGCGACCCCGGCAACCGGGCAACGACGGTGTTCGTCTGCGAGGCGGCGCTCGCCTTGGCACTCGACGCGAAGAAGCTGCCCGGCGGCGCGCACATGGGCGGCGTGCTCACCCCATCGACCGCGCTCGGCGACGCGCTGGCCAAGCGCTTGCGCGCGGCCGGCATGACCGTCGAGCCTTGAACCGGCGGAACCAGGGGTCTGTTGACACGCCGCACGGCAGTGCGAACAGGCTGATGGCTTTGCGGGCGCTCAGCGCTCGGTCACGCCCAGCTTGTCCAGCAGGCCGTTCAACTCATCGAGTGAACCGAACGACACGGCGATCTCGCCCTGTTCGCCGCGCTTGGTCTTGCGCAACACGCGGATCTCGACCGACGCCGTGAGGCGGTCGGCCAGCGCCTCTTCCAGACGCACGATGTCGCGCGACTTGTTCTGCTTGATGCGCATCAGCGGCGACTGGCGGCCATTGCTGCCGCCCGTCAGGCGGGCCACGAGTTTTTCGGTCTCGCGCACCGAAAGCTTCTTGCCCGCGACTTCGTTGGCCGACTGGATCTGTTGCGCGGCTTCCAGACCCAGCAGTGCGCGCGCATGCCCCATCTCCAGGTCGCCGGCGAGCAGCATCTGCTGCACCGGTGCGGCCAGGTTGAGCAGCCGCAACAGGTTGCTGACCGCGCTGCGCGAGCGCCCGACCGCCTGTGCGGCCTGCTCATGGGTCTGATTGAATTCGTCGATCAGTCGCTGCAGGCCCTGCGCTTCCTCGATCGGGTTGAGGTCTTCGCGCTGGATGTTCTCGATCAGCGCCATCACCGCCGCGGCCTCGTCGGGCACCTCGCGCACCAGCACCGGC
>JANOPR010000073.1:0-2707 GCA_031421955.1 Burkholderiales bacterium | reverse complement strand
CCATCGCCTTCAGCTTGCCCACCGCCACCTTGCGCGGCGAGTACTCCATGCCGCAGTCCGGCGCCAGGATCACGCGCTCCTTGGCGAAGAGGTTGCGCGCGCGATCCAGGCCCTGGCCGGCGCTACGGTGCCCCCACCTCGCTGGCCGCGATCGGCATGCCCGCCAGCGGCCTGGAGCGCGCGGCAGACATGGCGGTGCAGAATCAGTACCCCAACCCGCGCCCGCTCGAACACCCGGCGCTGCGGGCCCTGCTGCAACGCGCCTACGACGGCGCCACTCCGCAACCATGATCGACAAGATCGTCGCCAGCTGCGAAGCCGCCCTCGCCGACGTGCCCGACGGCGCCACCGTGATGATCGGCGGTTTCGGCACTGCCGGCCTGCCCAACGAGCTGACCGAGGCGCTGATCGCGCAGGGCGCGAAAGACCTGGTCATCGTCAACAACAACGCCGGCAACGGCGACACCGGCCTGGCGGCATTGATCGCGGCGGGCCGGGTGCGCAAGATCATCTGCTCCTACCCGCGCCAGACCGACAGCCACCACTTCGACGCCCTGTACCGCGCCAGCCGGATCGAGCTCGAGCTGGTGCCGCAGGGCAACCTGGCCGAGCGCATCCGCGCCGCGGGTGCTGGCATCGGCGGCTTCTTCACCCCCACCGGCTATGGCACCGAGCTGGCCAAGGGCAAGGAAACCCGCGTCATCGACGGCCGCGGCCATGTGCTCGAGGCGCCGATCCACGCCGACTTTGCCCTCATCAAGGCCGAGCGCGGCGACCGCTGGGGCAACCTCACCTACCGCATGACGGCGCGCAACTTCGGCCCGGTGATGGCGATGGCCGCGCGGGTCACGGTGGCCAGCGTGCACGAGGTGGTCGAACTCGGCGGCCTCGACCCCGAAGCGGTGGTCACGCCAGGGCTGTTCGTGCAGCGGGTGGTCAAGATCCGCCGCGCTGCCACCTCGGCGGCCGGCTTCAAGGCGGCCGCATGAGCACGCCGGGCCGCCCCAAGGGCGAATACTGCAGTGCGTAGCACAGAGGTTGCCTGATGAGCGCCAAGTGGACTCGTGAGCAGATGGCCCGGCGCGTCGCGCAGGACATTCCCGAGGGCGCGATCGTCAACCTGGGCATCGGCCTGCCGACCACGGTGGCCAACCACATCCCGGCCGACCGCGAGGTGATCCTGCACAGCGAGAACGGCGTCCTCGGCGTCGGCCCCGCGCCGGCCCCGGGCGAGGAAGACTACGACCTGATCAACGCCAGCAAGCAGCCGGTGTCGCTGCGGCCCGGCGCGGCGTTCTTTCACCATGCCGACAGCTTCGCGATGATGCGCGGCGGCCACCTAGACATCTGCGTGCTCGGCGCTTTCCAGGTCTCGGCCAAGGGCGACCTGGCCAACTGGCATACCGGGGAGCCGGGCGCGATTCCCGCGGTCGGCGGCGCGATGGACCTGGCCATCGGCGCGAAGAAGACCTTCGTGATGATGGAGCACTGCACCAAGAGCGGCAAAGCCAAGATCGTGCCGGCCTGCACCTACCCGCTGACCGGCCTGGGCTGCGTCAGCCGCATCTACACAGACCTGGCCGTCATCGACGTCACGCCCGACGGCCTGAAACTGGTCGACAAGGTCGAAGGCCTGTCGCTGGCCGAGCTGCAGCGCGCTACCGCCGTACCCCTCATTGCCTGAAGCCCCATGAACCACGCCTTCATCTGCGACGCCGTGCGCACACCCTTCGGCCGCTACGGCGGCGCCTTGTCCTCGGTGCGCACCGACGACCTCGGCGCGATCCCGCTGCGCGCGCTGATGCAACGCAACCCGCATGTCGATTGGCAAGCGGTTGAAGACGTCATCTTCGGCTGCGCCAACCAGGCCGGCGAAGACAACCGCAACGTCGCGCACATGAGCTCGCTGCTGGCCGGCCTGCCGCTGGCGGTGCCGGGCGCGACGATCAACCGCCTGTGCGGCTCGGGGCTGGACGCGGTGGGCAGCGCGGCGCGCGCCATCAAGTGCGGCGAGGCCGAGTTGATGATCGCCGGCGGCGTCGAGAGCATGAGCCGCGCGCCCTTCGTGATGCCCAAAGCCGAGACCGCGTTCTCGCGTTCCAACGCGGTCTTTGATACCACCATCGGCTGGCGCTTCGTCAACCCACGGATGAAAGAGCTGTACGGCGTCGACGCGATGCCCGAGACGGCCGAGAACGTCGCCACCGACCACCGCATCGAGCGCGCAGCGCAGGACCGCATGGCCCTGGCCTCGCAGATGAAAGCCGTGGCGGCGCAACAGCGCGGCTTCTTCGACGCCGAGATCGTGCCGGTCACGATCGCGCAGAAGAAGGGCGACCCGGTCGTCGTCGCCCGTGACGAACACCCTCGCGAAACCTCGCTCGAAGCCCTGGCCCGGCTCAAACCCATCGTGCGCCCCGAGGGCACGGTGACTGCAGGCAACGCCTCGGGCGTCAACGACGGCGCCTGCGCCCTGCTTCTCGCCAGCGAGGCGGCGGCTGCAAGGCACGGTCTGACGCCGCGCGCGCGTGTCGTCGGCATGGCCACCGTGGGCGTGCCGCCGCGCGTGATGGGCATCGGCCCGGCGCCGGCCACGCGCAAAGTGCTGGCCTTGACCGGCCTGACGCTGGCGCAGATCGACGTCATCGAACTCAACGAGGCCTTCGCCGCGCAGGGCCTGGCGGTGCTGCGCGAGCTGGGCCTGGCC
>JANOPR010000072.1:0-1617 GCA_031421955.1 Burkholderiales bacterium | reverse complement strand
CTTCGGTGCGCCGCTCGGGGTCCATCGAGGGGATGCTCGACAGCAGCGCCTTGGTGTAGGGGTGGTGCGGGTCCTCGAACAGGGTTTCGCTGTCACCGATCTCGACCACCTGGCCCAGGTACATGACCATCACGCGGTGGCTGATGCAGCGCACGACGTTGAGGTCGTGGCTGATGAAGATGTAGGTCAGGCCGAACTCGTCCTTCAGGTCCAGCAGCAGGTTCAGCACTTGGGCCTCGACCGACTTGTCCAGCGCCGAGACCGCCTCGTCCAGGATGATCAGTCGCGGCTGCAGCGCCAGCGCGCGCGCGATGTTGACGCGCTGGCGCTGGCCGCCCGAGAGCTCGTGCGGGTAGCGTTCGGCAAAACGCCGCGGATCCAGGCCCACGCGCGACAGCAGGTCGCGCGCGCGCGCCACCGCCGACGCGCGCGCCAGGCCGTGCACCTGGGGCCCGAAGGCGATGCTGTCCTCGACTGTCAGGCGCGGGTTGAGCGAGGCGTAGCTGTCCTGGAACACCATCTGCGTCTGGCGCCGGAAGTCCTTCAGATCGAGGCGGCTGGTGCCCACGGTGGTGCCGTCGAAGACCACCTCGCCGGCGTCGCGCGTGATCAGCTGCATCAGCAGGCGCGCCGTCGTGCTCTTGCCGCAGCCGCTTTCGCCGACCATGCCCAGGGTCTCGCCGGCGGCGACGTCGAAGCTCACGCCGTCGACAGCGCGCACGACACCTCCGCCGCGGCCGAAGAGGTCCCTCTTCAGCGGGAAGTGCTTGACCAGGCCCTTGACCGCGAGCAGCGGCGTCGGGCTCATTGCTTGATCTCCATCGCCGAGCGCAGGCCGTCGGACAGCAGGTTGAAGGCGATCGAGGTGATGAAGATCATCGCGCCCGGCAGCGCCGCCACCCAGGGCTGCACGTAGATGGCGGTGCGCAGGGTGTTGAGCATCAGGCCCCACTCGGGCTCGGGCGGCTTGACGCCCAGGCCCAGGAAGCTCAGGCCCGACGCCAGGATCATGCTCACGGCAATCAGGCTGGTGCTGTAGACGAAGATCGGGCCCAGCACATTGCCCAGCACATGCACGCGCACGATGGTGAAGGCGTTGGCGCCCGAGGCCCGCGCGGCCTCGACGAAGTCGCGGCTTCGGATCTGCGTTGTCACGCTCTCGGCCACGCGCGCGATCGGCGGGATGAAGACCACCGTCAGCGAAATCAGTGAGTTGGTGACACCGGCCCCGAGCGCGCCGCTCAGGGCGATGGCCAGCAAGACCGAGGGAAAGGCATAGAACACGTCGACCGTGCGCATGACCACGGAGTTGAGCGTGCCACCGGCGTAACCGGCCAGGATGCCGATGCCCGCGCCGATGACGAAGGCGCAGACCACGGGCGTGATGCCGATGAACAGGCTCAGCCGCGTGCCCACGATCAGCCGGCTGAGCATGTCGCGGCCCAGTTCGTCGGCGCCCAGCGGGTGGCCGGGCGTGCCGATCGGCTTGAGGCGGCTGAGCATGTTGCCGAAGTAGGGGTCGGCCGGCGCCAGCAGCGGGCCGAAGGCGGCCATCAGCAGCAGGCAGGCGATCATCAGCGCGGCGATGATGGCCACCGGATCGCGCAGGAAGCGCCG
>JANOPR010000071.1:0-3578 GCA_031421955.1 Burkholderiales bacterium | reverse complement strand
TAGGGCAGCGGGACGACCAACGCGGTCGAGTCAACCGGCCAGCAACTCGCACCTGGGGATGCGTGCCAGCGCCTCGCCCATTGACTCGCGCGCAATGGCCGTGTCGTAGTTGACTTGACCGCGAAGCCACCAACCGTCACTGAGCCCGAAGTACCGGCACAGACGCAGATCGGTGTCGGCGGTAATCGCACGCTTGCCCGCGACAATGTCGCCAATGCGCTGCGCAGGCACGCCGATGTCTTTGGCAAGACGGTACTTCGTCAGACCCAAAGGCTTGAGGAACTCTTCTTCCAGCATTTCGCCAGGGGAGACAGGTGCAACGGTGCGCATGAAGCGACTCCTTCAGTGGTAGTCAACGATCTCGACGTCCTTGGGACCCTCACGTGTCCACACGAAGCACACTCGCCATTGGTCATTGACACGAATGCTGTGCTGGCCCCTCCTGTTCCCCTTCAGGGCCTCGAGCTGGTTGCCAGGCGGGACGCGCAAGTCTTCCAGGACTGACGACCAATCGAGCTGTTCGAGCTTTCGCAGGGCCGGGCGTTCAACATTGACCCATCGACGCACACGCCGACCTTGGAACAGGGCTTCGGTCTGCTTGCACTTGAAGCTCTTGATCGTCACGGTGGCATAATAACGTGCGGCGTGATTAACGTCCAGCGTGCCTATGTCTTGCGTCCCGCTTCGGTAGCCCTGCACCCCATGTCCGAGATTTCACCTCTGCCTGACACACCACTCGGTCTGTACCACCACTACAAGGGCGGCGAGTACGAAGTGATCGGCGTGGCCCGCCATAGCGAGACGCACGAACCTGTGGTGGTGTACCGGCCGCTATACAACACGACGGGCTGGTGGGTGCGGCCGCACGCCATGTTCTTCGAGGCGGTGGAGGTGGGTGGCGTGAGGCGGGCTCGGTTTGTGCAGGTCGGCTGAGCGCGAGGCCGCCGCCTCCATCCGCGCATCCTGCAGTCCCTGGCGAAACCGCCCAGTACTACGCCGCCTGAGCCCTCAGCTTGACCCCGAGCGCCCGCGCCACCTTCAGCACCGTGTCGAAGCGCGGCTTGGCGCCCGGCGCCAGCGCCTTGTAAAGGCTCTCCCGGCCGAGCCCTGCGTCCTTGGCCACCTGGGCCATGCCACGCGCGCGGGCCACATCGCCGAGCGCCAGGAGCAGGAGGTCCGGGTCATCGGTTTCGAGAACAGCCGTCATGTACTCGGCGACGGCCGCATCGTCGCTGAGGTAGCGCGCCGCATCGAAGGGCAGCAGCTTGCCTTTGGCCTTGGACTTGCTCATGGTTCCAGCTCCAGTTCTCGAAGGATCCGTTGCGCCCGCTTGATGTCGCGCGCCTGACTCGACTTGTCACCGCTGGCGAGCATCACGATGAGGATGCTTGCGCGCCGCGCGAAGTTCAGGCGATCGCCGGGTCGGACATCGACCCGCATCTCCGACACCTCACCGCCCACCGACTTCCAGTCGCCGAGACTCCCGGCTTCGGCCAGGCGCAGGCGGGCGGCGATGCGTACCTGGGCCTGCATGTCCTTCAGAGCGTCGAGCCAAGCCTGAAATTCCAGCGTCTGGCGGACGGTGAACATGTCGTCATTGTATCTACTTGGATACGAGCGTCAATCTGCTCGCTGCACGGGCTCCCCGGAGCAGCGCTGAGCCTCGGCCGTGATCGACGGCCGGCACAGCTACGCTGCTGCCTTGCGGCGCGGAGCGCGTTTCTTCGGCTGAGAAGCCAGCCAATCCTTGAGCACGGCGTTGAGCCGCGTCTGCCAGCCAGGCCCCCCGGCGCGAAAGGCGCTCAGCACCTCCGGATCGAGGCGCACTGCCACCTGCGCCTTGGTCGGCTGCTTGTTCGGCCCGCGCGTGCGCTTGATGGCGCCGATCGTGGCAGCCATGCCGCCGCCCCGAGTGACGACCCCTTTGCTCCAATCGATGGCCGCAGCGCGACGGCTCGCCGACGGCGCCGCAGCCTTCGCGGCGGCGCTCTGCTCCGGGCTAAAGGGCGGAGAAGTAGTCTTCGGCTTCATTGCGGTTGGCATAGCGGCAGGAGATCAAGTGCGAGGCGTCCCCAGCCAAACCTGCAGATCGCGGGCGCAGCACGGCTCTCCCATCGTCAGACCGCCAAGTCAACCATCGACCAGCTCGACATGCACACGTTGCCCCAACGCTGCCGCGATATTGACCAACGCGTCAAGCGAGAAGCGCGAGATGCGCCCGCGCAGCAAGTCGTTGATGCGCGGTTGCGTCACGCCGCAGTGCCCGGCCGCGTCAGCCTGCGTCCAGCCGCTGTGCGCGATGAGGGCGGCGATCTTCTCCATCAGCTCTGCACGGACGCGCAGGTTTGCCGCCTCCTCGGGCGTATCGGCAATGGCGTCCCACACGCTGGTGAAACCGGGGATCTTGGCTTTGTTCATCGGTCACCTCGGGTCAATTCGGCGAAGCGCGTTTTCGCCAGGTCGATGTCGCGTTTGGATGTGGTCTGCGTCTTCTTCTGGAAAGCGTGGAACACATAAACCGCATCGGCCAACCGGGCCGTGTAGATCACGCGGAAAGCACCTGCTTCATCACGCACACGGATCTCCTCAACCCCCTTGCCGACAGCCGGCATCGGTTTGAAGTCATGGGCCGGCTCGCCACGCTGCACGCGATCGAGTTGAAAACCGGCGTCCTGCATTGCGTCGATCGGAAACTCGCGCAGGCATTCAAGCGAGTTGCCGAGGAAGCGGATCGGCTTCATCGGCGCACTATATCCATTTGGATATGTTTCGGCAAGCCAGGCCTTGGCCGCGTACACGCCCACCCGCTTCAGGCCAGCAATTCCACCCCTGGTACCAGCGCAAGACCCTTTGCGCGTGTGGCCAGTCGGTGTTCGAGTGTAGCAAACCCGGATGCGCGCGAACAGCGTGCAATGTGCAGCGCGTCAGCGAAATCGAGGCCCTTTTCGCAGGTGTCGACTGCCACCAGAACCGCATCGCGATCCTCGAGCGTGATGTGCTCGATGCTCGCCAACGCCCGCAACACGCGCAGAACGTCCTTGGCAGGCAACTCATAGAACCCGCGCATGACCCACTCCAGCTCCAGCAGCACGGTCACCGAAACGAACGATCGTTCGGACAGCGCCGCGACGGCGGCGGGCCGCTGCTTCACGGCCTGCGCATCGTCGGCGTCGTCGATGAAGAACCGTGCCAGGACGTTGGTGTCCAGGGCCCTCATGGCTTGCCGCGCCGCGAACGGGCCAGCAGCGACGCCGGGTCGAAGTCCTCCAGGCGACGCGGGACGCCGCGCGCTCGAGCCTTCACCATGCCCGCCATCCCGTTCAAATCGGCCGTCGCGATGGACCGGATGACGCGCAGCTTCAGCCCGTCCGATTCCTCGAGCACTTCGAGCCTGGCACCCGTACCCATGCCGAGCCGGCGCCGCAATGCGGCCGGCAGCACGATCTGGCCTTTCGAGGAGACTAGGAGCGTCGACATGTCGGTTTCCAAAGCAGGAGGACGATCCTCATCCTACTTTGGCTTACATGGTAAGTCAAGAATCGGGAAGCCGTCTGCCTGCGTGAGGCAAAAAAAACGGC
>JANOPR010000070.1:0-2408 GCA_031421955.1 Burkholderiales bacterium | reverse complement strand
GCGCTGGCTGGCGCGCCTGGCACTCGAATGGGCCGCCGCGGCCGACGCGCCGGTCACGGATGCGTTGTGGGCGTTGCGTCCATCGGCCTGGGTTGCTATGCACGCCACGGGCGAGGACCCGTTCGCACGTCAACAGCTCGAGCGGGCGCTGGCCGACGGCATCCCGGTGCTGTCGCTTGATGCCATCGCATCGCCGGCCCGTCCCTTCGATGCGCCGGCCGCGCTGCCGGCCCCGCGCGTGTCGACCGCCGAGTCGCTGGAAGACGAAGCCGCAGCGGCGGCGCTGGCGGTGCTGGCGGCCCTGGACCGAGGCCAGGAGCCGGTGGCCCTGATCGCGCAAGACCGGTTGGTCGTGCGCCGCGTCCGTGCCTTGCTCGACCGTGCGGGTGTCAGCCTCCTCGACGAAACCGGCTGGACCCTGTCGACGACGCGTGCCGCTGCGCACCTGATGTCATTGCTTCGCGCGGCCGTGCCCGGTGCGGGGCGCGACGCCCTGGTCGAGGCGCTCAAGGTCGAGGCACCCGAGGCTGCCGACGCAGTCGAGGATGCATGGCGCCGCGAGCGCGTGCCCAGTGAGAGCGCTCTGGACGCGATGCATGCGTTGGAGAGGCGGCTGGCCGCACTGCGGGGCACGGGCAAGCGCCGGCTGTCGGCTTGGCTCGCCGAGCTGCGCGCGGTATCGCCGGCACTGATGGCGCTGCTCGCAACCGACCCGGCCGGCCGTGAGTTGCTGGTCGCACTGCACCTGGACGCTGCGCCGGGAAGCGCCGCCTGGCGCAGTGCCGCCGACGCCACGCAATGCGACCTCGATACCTTCACTGCGTGGGTCGACGCCACGCTCGAGGCATCGAGCTTCGTGCTCTCCGCGGGCGCTCTGGCGCAGGTCGTGATCACGCCGCTCGCCCGAGCGGCGTTGCGGCCTTTCGGTGCGGTGGTGATGCCCGGCTGCGATGACCGCCACCTTGGCGCCGGAGCCGTTCTGGCCTCGCTCATTCCTGACCCGGTGGCCCGCGAGTTCGGCATGCCCGATGCGTCGCTGCGTCGCGAGCGCGAATCCCTGGCGTTTGCCCAGTTGTTGCGTGCGCCGAACCTGCACCTGCTGCACCGTACGCACGACGGTGACGAGCCCTTGTCGCCCAGTCCGCTGGTCGAGCTGGCGTGGCACGCGCGGCGCCGGGCGGGGCAGCCTGTCCCCGCCCACACGCCGGTGCTGCTCCCGCGGGCGCAGGTCGACCGCCTGCCGCTGCCACGCCCCGCGCCGGCGATGGCGCATGACCTGCCCGCTCGCCTCTCGGCCTCGGCGGTGGAAGCGCTGCGCGCCTGCCCCTACCGCTTTTTTGCGCGTGTTGCGCTGGGCCTGGGCGAGAGCAACGAACTCGATGCAGCCCTGGACAAGAGCGACCACGGCCGCTGGCTGCACGCGGTGCTGCACCGCTTTCACACCGGGCGCGACGGCAGTGACGACCGCAGCCAGTTGCTCGCCGCAGCCGATGCCGTGCAGGCGCAACTGGGGCTCGATCCCGCCGCACACTGGCCGTTTCATGCCGCCTTCGACAGCGTCGCGGACCAGTACCTGGACTGGCTGCACGAGCGTGACGCGCAGGGCTGGCGCTTCGGCGGCGGGGAACTCGAGCGCCGCTGCGCACCGCCGGATCTCGAGGGTCTGGTGCTGGAGGGTCGTCTGGACCGCATCGACACCGGACCCGATGGGGGCGCGATGCTGATCGACTACAAGACCGGCAGCGCGGACAAGCTGAACAAGCTGGTGCGCACGCCGCTCGAGGACACCCAGCTTGCGTTCTACGCCGCGCTGCTGACTGACGAGCCGCACGAGCCGCCGCCGCGCGCGGTCTATCTCGCCATCGACGAGCGCAAGCCGCCACGCGAGATCGAGCACCCCGATGTGGCGCTCAGCGCGGCGATGCTGGTCGAAGGCCTGGCCGCGGATCTGGCCGACCTGCGCGCGGGCGCCGGCGCGCCCGCGCTCGGGGAGGGCGAGTCCTGCGAGCATTGCCACGCGCGCGGCCTGTGTCGGCGCGACCATTGGTCCCCCCCCGAAGCGGCTACGCCGCTCCCCCCCGAGGGGGGCACCGCCAGCGGCCTGGCAGAGCCAGTTCCGCGGCGGTCGCTTGGATAGGTTCCCTGACATGCCAGCGCCATCGTTCAGCCTCGACGGCCAACGCGCCACGCGCGAAGCCTTCTACGCCACGGCTTGCGACCCGCGCCGGCATGTCGTGGTCGAGGCCTGCGCCGGCGCCGGCAAGACATGGATGCTGGTGGCGCGCATCGTGCGCGCGCTGGTGGAAGGCGCGCAGCCGCAGGACATCCTGGCGATCACGTTCACTCGCAAGGCCGCGGGCGAGATGCGCACGCGCCTCGCCAAGTGCTTGCGCGAGGCGGCTCAGTGC
>JANOPR010000069.1:0-2852 GCA_031421955.1 Burkholderiales bacterium | reverse complement strand
GCAAGTCCGGCAGTGCCGATGTGCTGGAGGCAATGGGGGTGACGCTGGCGTTGCCGCCGGCGGCCATTGCGCGCTGCATCGAGCTGACCGGCATCGGCTTCATGTTCGCGCCCAACCATCACCCGGCAATGAAGAACGTCGGGCCGGTGCGCAAGGAACTCGGCGTGCGCACGATCTTCAACATCCTCGGGCCACTGACCAACCCGGCCGATGCACCCAACATCCTGATGGGCGTGTTCCATCCGGATCTGGTCGGGATTCAGGTGCGCGCGCTGCAGCGCCTGGGCGCCGAGCATGCGGTCGTCGTCTATGGCCGCGACGGCATGGACGAAGTCTCGCTTGGTGCCGCGACGATGGTCGGTGAGCTCAAGGATGGCGTCATCACCGAGTACGAGATCCACCCGGAAGACTTTGGCCTGACGATGGCGTCGGGCCGCGCGCTGAAAGTCGAGAGTCCGAGCGAGTCGTTGGCACTCATACGCTCGGTCCTGGACAACGAGCCTGGACCGGCGCTCGATATCGTGATGCTCAATGCCGGTGTCGCGCTGTACGCCGCCAATGTCGCCAAGACAATGGCCGACGGCGTGGCGCTGGCGCGCGAGGCGTTGGCGTCGGGTGGCGCGCGCGCCAAGATGGGCCAGTTCATCGACGCGACCAAGAAGCTTGCGGCCGTATGAGTGACATCCTGCAGCGCATCGTCGCTGTCAAGCGCGAAGAAATTGCCACGGCCAAGGCCCGGCGCGATGAAGCCTCGTTGCGGCGCGACGCCGAGGCTCGCCTTGATCAGCGCGACTTCGTCGCGGCTTTGCGAGCCAGGCGTGCCAGCAACCGGGCCGCCGTCATCGCCGAGGTCAAGAAAGCCAGCCCGAGCAAGGGCGTGCTGCGCGAACACTTTGTGCCTGCAGAGATCGCCGCCAGCTACGAGCGCGGCGGTGCGGCCTGCCTGTCGGTCCTGACCGACGAGCGCTTCTTTCAAGGCGCCGCGGTGTACCTTCAGCAAGCGCGGGGCGCATGCGGGTTGCCGGTGCTGCGCAAGGACTTTATGGTCGACAGCTACCAAGTCCACGAGGCGCGCGAGATGGGCGCGGACTGCATCCTGCTGATTGCGGCCTGCCTGGAGGATGCGCAGATGGCCGACCTCGAGGCCCAGGCGCTTGCGTTGGGTATGTCGGTGCTGGTTGAAGTGCACGATGGCGCCGAGCTCGACCGTGCATTGCACCTGGCAACGCCACTGATCGGCATCAACAACCGCAATCTGCGCACCTTCGAGGTCTCGCTCGACACGACGCTGGCATTGATGCCGCAGGTGCCGGCGGATCGGCTTGTCGTTACTGAATCGGGCATCCTCACCCGGGCCGATGTCGAGTGCATGCGTGCTGCGGGCGTGCCCGCGTTCTTGGTCGGCGAGGCATTCATGCGTGCGGCCGACCCGGGCGAAGCGCTGGCCGAACTGTTCGAGTGACCTCGCTCACCGAGCCCCTGGGGCGGGTTCTGGACAGGGCGCCAGCGTCGTGGCGGTCGCTGGTCGACGCCTGGCGGGCGTCGGACGCCGGCTGCAACCTCCTGGCGTTCATGGCTGCACGCCAGGCCGCCAGCGCGACGATCTATCCTGTGCAGGTGCTTCGCGCGTTTGAGTTGACACCACGCGATCGTACGAGCGTGGTCATCCTAGGTCAGGACCCCTACCACGGGCCTGCCCAGGCAGAAGGGTTGGCGTTCTCGACGCCGGATGGCCAGCGCGTGCCGCCCAGCCTGCGCAACATCTTCAAGGAGTTGCGCCGCGACACGGGCATGCCGCTACCCAGCCACGGCCACCTTGGTGCCTGGGCTCGCCAGGGCGTATTGCTGATCAACGCCGCCCTGACCGTCGAGGAAGGTCGCCCGGGCTCCCACGCCAGACAAGGATGGGAAGCGCTCACTGACGCTGTGATCACCTCCATTGCTGAAGGCGCGAGGCCTAGCGTGTTCATGTTATGGGGCAATCATGCGCGCAGCAAGGCGCCGCTGGCGCGTCGCACGGGTGCCCACCTCGTACTTGAGTCGAACCATCCGTCGCCGTTGTCGGCTGCGCGTGGGGCCGCGCCCTTTCTGGGCAACGGTCATTTCAGCGCCGCGAACCGGTTTCTGGCGCGTCACGGGCAGGCGCCGATCGACTGGGGACTTGCGGACTTGGCTGGGCAAACGCACTGAAATTGCGCGGCCAAGCGGGGCCAATGACGGCGCGAACCCATGTTATATTCTGCGGTTCGCCCTGGAGGGGTGCCCGAGTGGCTAAAGGGGGCAGACTGTAAATCTGTTGGCTTACGCCTACGCTGGTTCGAATCCAGCCTCCTCCACCAGGCGAAACCGGGTTTTCAATGAAGTGATTTCGACTGGGCCGCGGCATGACGCTGCTGCGGCTTGGGCTCCCGGGCGGGAGTAGTTCAATGGTAGAACCCCAGCCTTCCAAGCTGATGACGCGGGTTCGATTCCCGTCTCCCGCTCCAAAGTCGTTGTCGATTGCGTCGTGTTGGTTGCCGGAACTGAGTGTGGGTCGCTAGAGGCTTGGCTGTGTTGGCCGCAGTCAAGCCTGTGTCGATGCCCATGTGGCTCAGTGGTAGAGCACTCCCTTGGTAAGGGAGAGGTCGCGCGTTCGATCCGCGCCATGGGCACCAGGAGCATGTGGGCAGGACAGCGGGCATCGCTTCGGGGGCCCTTTCTGGATTTTTTGGCGGAGAAATTGAAATGGCAAAAGGCAAGTTCGAGCGCACCAAGCCGCACGTGAACGTGGGCACGATTGGCCACGTGGACCATGGCAAGACCACGCTGACGGCGGCGATGACGATGGTGCTGGCGGCCAAGTTTGGTGGTGA
>JANOPR010000068.1:0-4520 GCA_031421955.1 Burkholderiales bacterium | reverse complement strand
CGGGCCCTTGTCGTACTTGAGCCCCATCGAGAGCGTCGTCAAATTGCGGGTGGCGGTCTTGGCCGGGTCCAGCGAATACTGCAATCCGGCCTGGAAGTCTTTGAACTCGGCGGTCTCGAGCTGGATTGAGTTGGCCCGGCGCTCATGGAAACGCGCCGCGCTGCTGGTGCCGAAACCCGGCTTGCGCAGGATGTTGCTGCTGGACATAAAGGTGCCGCTGCTGACGCCCAGGATGCCGATCGTGTCGCCGTACTCCTTGAAGATGGTGTCCATCAGACCCAGCTTGAGCGTGCCCATCGGGCTCTCCAGGCCGACGAAGGTGTCGCGGTTCCAGAACGCGGTCGAGCTGCCCGCGGTGCCGTTGTGGACCGACACCACCGATTCCATCTGGAACATGGCCTTCATGCCGCCGCCGAGATCTTCCTTGCCGCGGATACCGAAGCGCGAATTACCCGCGGTCATGCCGAGGTTGCGCGTCACCGCGTCGGCGCCCGCACCGGCGGCACCCAGGCTGGACGCCGAGGGGCCGGCGGCGGTAGCCCCCGAGCCGTCCTCGCTCATGACGTAGGGGTAGAGCTTGCCGTACACGGTCACGCTGCCCTGCGCCATGACGGCGGGCGCGGCCAACAGGGCAGTGACGGCCATCACCAGGGGGGTCTTCTTGATCGACATGGTGTCTCCAGTTGTGGTTTGTCTTGCGTCGCCAGACTGCGCCGGCAGGGTTTCGGAAAACGACTATCGTTCTTTCATGAGGAACACGGGTCCGTATTAAGGAACCAAGAGGCGTAAATTAGGGGTGTCCGCGCCGACTGTCAATGCGGAAGTGCCCCATGTCACGCAGAACGCAACACCGGCGCGGGGGGCAGGTCGGGCAGTTCGGCCTCGTAGGCGGCGTCCATGCGCGACTGCAGACCGAGCTTGGCCAGCGAGGCGGCGAAGCCTTCGCGGATCTGCGGCGCCTCGTCGGCATAGTCGATCTGGTGCCCGCCCACACGCCGACTGATCCAGGCCTTGGGCACGCCCTGGGCATTGCGGATCGCCACGCCCTCGGCCTTGAAGGCCAGGTAGCGCGCCGGGGTGCTGCCGGTGTTGAAGTGCTGGTGGAACCACATGTTGGGCGGCACGATCATCGAGCCTTCCTGCCACTCGTAGCGTTGCGGCGCGTCGCCTTCGGGCCACATCAGGCTGAAACCCTGGCCCGAGAGAACGATCACGTGCGCGCCGGGGCCATGGGCATGGGCCTTCTTGTAGGTGCCGATCGGAAACTGCGAGATATGGCTGTTCATGCTGCCGCGGGCCATCGAGAAGCGGATATGCCCGCCGCCGGCGCCGCGCTCCTTGGCCGCGATCAAGGGCAGGTTGATCGCATCGGCGACGAAGTTGGTGTCCAGCAGCAGGCCCTTCTGCTCGCCGCCGTTGGCGAAGTAGTTGCTCTCGCCGGCGAATCGGTCCTTGAAGTCGTAGGCCGTGTGATGCACGAAATCGACGTCGCCGAAGGCGTTGATGATCACGGGCGCGTTGGTCACGGAGACGAAACGCGCCGCGTCCTTGCCCGAGCCGTTGAAGTGCTGGTGCATGGTGTTGAGCGGGATCGCGAAGATCGCGCCGGCCTTCCACTCGAAGCTGACCTTGGCGCCGGCGTCGTTCCAGACGCTGGTAGAGCCGCGGCCGTCGAGGATGTAGATCATCTCCTCGTAGAGCTGACGCTGGGCGCTCAGTTGCTGGCCCGGCGCGATCTCGCAGACATAGCAGTCGTTCGAAGTGCGCGACGCATCGTGGTTCAGGTACACGCCCTTGCCGCCGCGGCGCGCCCAGGGCTTGAGCTCGACCGCGTGCAGGTTGGGCACGTACATCGCGTCGATGATGTCCAGGCCCTCCTGGGCGATCCAGCGCGTGTAGGGCGTGGCCTTCTCGCTCGCGAACTTCGCGGCGATCGTGTCGGAGACGATGGCGTTGGTGGAGGGGTTGTTGGTCATGGCTGGCGACGTCCGGCTTCAGGCCGGCTCAGGGTTTTTTGACGGAACACTCAGGAACTGGGCGACGCGCTCGGCGGTCAGCACCACGCCGGGCTCGAATTCGGGCGCGTCGTCGAGCTGCTCCAGGTCGTTCAGGCCGCTGGCCTTGAAGATCCGGTTGATGGCCGAGATCAGGCGCACCGGCCGGTCGGGGCTGGCGTTGAAGTGCCGGTGGATGGTGTTGGGCGGGATGTAGATCACGTCGCCGGCTTCCCACTCGTAGCGCTTGATCTCGGCCTGCGGCGTCCAGTGGTAGGTGTCGGTGATCTCGACATCGCAGTCCTGGTGCAGGTCGTAGCCGCGGCCCTCGACGACGTACAGGCATTCCTCGGCCAGATGGCGATGGCGCCCGGAGCGGCTGCCCGGCGGAATGATCTGCATGTAGGCGTCGACCGTCTCCATGCGCGTGTTCATGCCTTCGTTCAGGAGGTGCTTCAAGAGGCCCTGGCGCGCCAATTCCCAGTGCATGTCCTGGGGCCGCACCACCTTCTTGCGCTTGGCGTTGCGGGCCGGCGCAGTCTGCGCGTCGTCGAGCAGCGCCTGGTACAAGTCCTGGTGCGCGCTGCCCTGCAGCCACGCCTTGGCTTCACTCCATGCCATGTCGGTCTCCTTCAGTCAGCGTGGTTGAAGTTGTCTTCGGCTTCGCGCACCTTGTAGCCCTCGCCGCCAGGCGCTGGCGTGCTCGGCCGCGGCTCCACCTGCTGCTGGAACAGCATGTTCATGAACAGGTACATCGGCTTGGTCTTGATCACCAGCGCCCTGGCCGGCTTGGTGTTGCTGGCGTTGAAGTGCTGGTGCACGCAGTTGTTGTGCACGATCGCGATGTCGCCGGCCTGCCAGTCGTAGCGCACACCGTCGTGGATCTCGTAGCCCTCGCCGTCGAGGATGTAGAACGCCGCCTCGTTGACATGGCCGTGCTTCTGCGAGCGCCCACCCGGGCCGTACTCTTCCAGGTGCAGGTGGAAAGTCTGCGTGATCCCGTCCTTGGGCTCGACGTAATGCCGGCTGAACGCCTGCGGGCCGTCGTTGAACTTGATTTCGGTGCCCTTGCGCACGCGGGGCATGGCGCGAAGCCGGGCCAACTCGGCGGTGAGGTTGTAGGTGCCCTGGACCGCGCGGACGAAGACGCGGTCCTTCTTCGAGTGGTAGTGGCTCTCGTTGGGCACGGTATGCCCGGGCGCTGAAACGGTCTCGGGTTTGTTCATGTCAGTTCTCCATCTCATCGACCGTACTTGTCGAGCTGGTAGCGCCTGGGTTTGAGGGCGCGGCAGATCTCGCGGTTCAGACCGGCCTGGGGCAGCGAGAGTCCGGCCTGCGCGGCCATCTCCTGCACGATGACCATGTCGTCTTCGGCCCAGGCCATGGTCTGCTTGCCCCAGACCTCCAGGGCATGGTTCTCGGCGCTGGACATCATCAGCGCAGCGCGCAGCACGTCGATGTCCATGTCGTAGTGCTTGGCCAGGGCCAGCGCCTCGTGGTCGGCCACCAGGCAGGCCCACAGGATCAGGTTGTTGGCCGCCTTGGCCACCTGCGCCGTGCCGACGCCGCCGGTGTGCACGACATCGGCCGAATAGGCGCGCAGCACCGGGGTCAGGCGCTCGACCACGTCGAGCGGCCCGCCCACGAAGGACAGCAGCGTGCCGTTGTCGGCCGCTTCGCCGCCGCGGCAGACCGTCGAGTCGACCACGTGCAGCCCGTTGCCTGTGGCCGCCAGTTCCCGCACCGTCTCGGGCCTGACGGTGCTGAGGATCGCGACAATGGTGCCGGGACGCGCCGCATGCAGCGGCCCGTTCGGCGCCAGCAGTGCTCGCACTTCGGCGTCGAATCCGACGCCGAGCAGGATCACGTCGCAGCGTGCCGCCAACTCGGCGTTGCTCGCCAGCCAGGTCGCGCCGCACGCCGTGACGTGGGACTCGCGGGCGGGATTCACGTCGCTGGCCAGCGTCACGAAACCCTTCCTCACCAGGTGGCCGATGATCGGCGTGCCCATGCGGCCCGCACCGATCACGCCGTCTGTCGCTTGCGTGTCTTTCATCGCTTCTGGCAGATCGTGTCGAGCAGCGCGGGCTGGCCGGACTTGACCTTGGCAATGGCGCGCTTGAGCGCCGCCGCCACGTCGCCCGGTTGATCAATCGGGCCTTCGGCATACCAGCCCATCGAACGGGCCAGCGATGCGAAGTCGGGCGGCGGATCGTCCAGGTCCATGCCGATGTAGGCCCGGTCCACCGGCGTGCCGCGGTGCTTGGCCATGCGGATCTGGTGCTCCCAGTCGTTGAAGTAGGCACGGTTGTTGTACATCACCACCAACATCGGGATCTTGTGCTTGGCCGCCACCCACAAGGCACCGGCGTCGAACATCAGGTCGCCGTCGGGCTGCATGTCCACGACCAGGCGCCCCTGGTCGCGGTGCGCCAGCGCCACGCCCAGCGAGATGCCGAACTGCGTGGCGGTGCCGAGCGACTTGCCGGCGTGGCGGTAGGGCTTATCGAAGTCCCACAGCTTGCG
>JANOPR010000067.1:0-4840 GCA_031421955.1 Burkholderiales bacterium | reverse complement strand
TAGTTGTCGCGGGGCAGCGGCGTGAAGTTGGCCACCACCAGCAGCGACGAGCCGTCGCGCGCGATGCGCAGGTAGCTCAGCACGCTTGACTCGGCGTCGTTGCAGTTGATCCAGGCGAAGCCTGCCGGGTCGAAGTCGAGTTCATACAGCGCCGGCTCATTGCGGTACAGGCGGTTCAGGTCTTCGACCCAACGCTGCAGGCCACTGTGGCCCTCGTGGCCGAGCACCCACCATTCGAGCGAATCGTCGTGATTCCATTCCCGCCGCTGGCCGAATTCGCCGCCCATGAAGAGCAGCTTCATGCCTGGATGCATCCACATGTGCCCGTACAACAGACGCAGGTTGGCGAACTGTTGCCAGGCGTCGCCGGGCATCTTGTTGATCAGCGAGCCCTTGCCGTGCACCACCTCGTCGTGCGACAGCGGCAGCATGAAGTTCTCGTTGAACGCATACACGAGCGAGAAGGTCAGCTGCGAGTGGTGCCAGCGCCGGTGGATCGGGTCCTCGTGCATGTACTTCAGCGTGTCATGCATCCAGCCCATGTTCCATTTCAGGCCAAATCCGAGGCCGCCGAGGTACGTCGGTCGCGACACCATAGGCCAGGCGGTTGACTCCTCGGCAATGATCTGCACACCGGGAAAGTCGCGGTAGGCCGACTCGTTGAGCATGCGCAGGAACGACACCGCCTCGAGGTTTTCGCGCCCGCCCAAGGCATTGGGGATCCACTCGCCGGCCTTGCGTGCGTAATCGAGGTAGAGCATCGAGGCCACTGCGTCGACACGCAGCGCGTCGATGTGGTATTCGTCGAGCCAGAACATCGCACTCGACAACAGGAAGGAGCGCACCTCGTTGCGGCCGTAGTTGAAGATCGACGATTTCCACTCGGGGTGGAAGCCCTGGCGCGAGTCGGCATGCTCGAACAGGTGCGTGCCATCGAATTGCGCCAGGCCATGGGCGTCGGCAGGAAAGTGCGACGGCACCCAGTCGAGGATCACGGCAATGCCGGTCTGGTGCAGGGTGTCGACCATGAACTTGAAGTCCTGCGGCGTGCCGTAGCGAGAAGTCGGCGCGAAGTAGCCGGTCGTCTGGTAGCCCCAGGAGCCATAGAAGGGGTGCTCCGTGATGGGCATCAGCTCGACATGGGTAAAGCCCAGGCGCGTCACGTACTCGGCCAGCAGGTGGGCGGCGCTGCGGTAGTCGAGCATGGCCCCGCCTTCGCCGCGGCGCCACGAACCCAGATGCACCTCGTACACCGACATCGGCGCCGACAGCGCGTTGTGACCCGTGCGCCGGGTCATCCATGCGGCGTCGTCCCAGACATGGTCGTCTGTGCGCCAGGCCACGGAGCCGGTCGCGGGGGCGAGCTCGGCGCGGCGTGCGAAAGGATCGGCCTTCTCGAGCCAACCGCCGCCACGCGTGCGGATCGCGAACTTGTACCTGTGACCCGGGGCCACGCCCTCGACCTCGGTCTCCCACAAGCCCGAACCGTCGGGTCGCGGACGTGCCGGGTGAGCGCTGCGATTCCAGTGGTTGAAGTCGCCGATCACGCAAACCGCTTCTGCATTGGGCGCCCAGACGGAGAAATGCGCCGCGTTGTCGCGCATCTGGCAGCCGAGCTTGCGATAGAGCTGACCATGGGTGCCCTCGCGGAACAGGTGCAGGTCCTGTTCGCTCAAAGCCGCGACGGGAGGAACTGTGCTGGCCTTGCGCATGGATCAGGGGTCCTGGTTGCAGCGGCACGCGAAGCCGCACAGTGCTCAAGGACCGATATGGCGTGTCGGACTATTCATTGCGACAAATATATCTCGTCGATGCCGCCGTGACTGTCGGCGCCAGCCGTGAGGCCTGCCGTGGCACCGTGCGCCCCACGCTGCCCGCAAAGTGCCGTGTCATCCTTGGGGTGCGCAGTAAATTGATGCGAGTCAATCGGATCAGCGAAGCGGCGGTACATCATCGGACGGGGCGGTTTGGGCGCCGACCCGGTGTGCAGACGGCAAGGAGGTTTCCCGCGTGACCCGATCGCCAGCGCAGAGGACGAGCGCATCGTGCGCCTCGGCGCGTGGCTGGGCAAGAGACTTGCCGTGGCTGCTCGTCCTGCTGAGTGCCTGGGCCACCCTGGGGGGCTGCGCCTCGGCGCCGCCGGCCCCCGACCCAGCCCCTGCTGCACCGGCCGCGGATGTCGGCTTGTTCGAGTCCACGCGCAGCGCGTTGCGCTCGAGCACCGAGTGGCTGGCTCAAGGCGTCGACAACTGGTTCGGCGACAAGCCGTTTGCGCAGGGCGGCAGCGTCAGGGAGGGGCGCTTGGCGGTCAGCCTGCTGCGACGGCAGGACACGGGGACCGACCTCGATGTTCGGCTGCACGCGCGGTTCCGATTGCCCAACCTCGAAGCACAAAGTGGCTACCTGTTTGTGGGGCGCGACAACCCGCGCGAGGTCGTCACCGATACCCCGGCCGCGTTTTCGCGTCAGCAGCGTCAATTGCCCGAGCGCGACATCGACCGCTCGTTCTTCGCCGGCCTGGGCTTTGCGTTGCGTGAATCAGTCGACGTGAGGCTCGGCGTGCGCGGCGGGCTCAAGCCGTATGCACAGGCGCGCTACCGCCGACCCTGGACGCTCGGTGAGCGAGACGGGATTGAATTTCGTCAGACTCTGTTTTGGTCGGTCGACGACCACATCGGATCGACCACCGCACTGGCCTACGAGCATGCCTATTCACCCACGCTGGCCTTGCGCTGGCTGAGCGCGGCGACGGTGACGCAGGTAGCGCGCAAGTTCGAGTGGTCGAGCAGTCTGGGCGCCTACAAGCTGCTGCCTGTGCAGCGGGTGTTCTCGCTGGCTCTGTTGGCCAGTGGCCGGCAGGGATCCGGGGTCGCAGTGACCGATGTCGGCGTGCAGGCCCGGTGGCAGCAGCCGGTGCACCGCGATTGGCTGCTCGTGGACGTGACGCTGGGCCACTTCTGGCCTCGGCCCGAAGCGCAAAGCGAACGCGGACGCGCCTGGGCGGTCGGTGCCGGGCTGCAGATGCTGTTCTAGTTGGCGCTGGACCGAGGCGCCTGGGGCGAAGGTTTCCTGGCTGCGCAAACCGACCCAGCTTCGAGCCGCGGCACCAGCGCATCGAAGGTCTGACCGACCGCCAGCGCCGTCGCCTCAGTCCTCGGCTTCGTAGCCGGTGCGGGCGTAGATCGACTGTCCGAGCATTTCTGGCGTGATCAAGGCGATGCCGCCGGCGGAAACGTCGAACCGGTCCTGGTCGGCACGCGCATCCACGCCGGCCGTAAAGCCGTCGGCCAGCACGCAGCGCTTGTCGACGACGACGCGGCGCAACGTCACGTGGCGGCCGATCACGACATCGGGCAGGATGACGGAGTCCTCGATCTCGCTGTTTTCGCCGACACGGACCTTGGAGAACAGCACCGACCGCCGCACCGTGGCACCACTGACGATGCAGCCGCTGGACACCACCGAGTCCAGCGCGGTGCCGCGCCGCCCATCGTCGTCGAAGACGAACTTGGCCGGCGGCAATTGCGCCTGGTGGCTGAGGATCGGCCACTGGTCATCGTAGAGGTTGAGTTCGGGCACGACGCGCGTCAGGTCCATGTTGGCTTCCCAGTAGGCGTCGATCGTGCCCACGTCACGCCAATACGGGCGCTCGCCCACGAGGTTGACGCAGCTGCGGGAGAAGTGATGGGCGAAGACGCGGTGTTGAGCGAGCAGGCGCGGGATGATGTCCTTGGCGAAGTCGTGACTCGATTCCGGGTCCGCAGCGTCCCGCACCAGTTGCTTGCTCAGCACCGCCGCGTTGAAGACATAGATGCCCATGCTGGCGAGGGCCACCGCCGGGTTGTTCGGAAGTGGCTTGGGCTGGGCGGGCTTTTCGTCGAACTCGACCACGCGCTCGGCGTCGTCGATTGCCATCACGCCCAAGCAGACCGCGTCTGCCAGCGGCACCTGCAGGCAGGCCACCGTCATGTCGGCGCGGTTGGCCACATGCTCGGCAAGCATGACGGTGTAGTCCATCTTGTAGACGTGGTCACCGGCGAGGATCAACACGTACTCGGCGCGTGCGTCGCGCATGATGTTCAGGTTCTGGTACACCGCGTCGGCCGTGCCACGGTACCAGCCCTCGTCGATGCGTTGTTGGGCCGGCGCGACATCCACATACTCGCCCAGGTTGGCAGCAAGAAACGACCAACCGCGCTCGATGTGTCGGATCAGGCTCTGCGCCTTGTATTGCGTCAGCACGGCGATGCGGCGGATGCCCGAATTGACGCAGTTGCTGAGCGAGAAGTCGATGATCTTCAGCTTGCCGGCGAAGGGGACCGCGGGCTTGGCTCGAAAGTCGGTCAGGCGCTTGAGGCGCGCACCGCGTCCCCCCGCCAGCACGAACGCCACCGTGACACGTGCCAGGCGGTTTGAATCCCTGGAGCGCCAGTCGGCGGTCTGCAGCCGGTAGTCGTGGCAATGGGTACGCAAAGCAGCGGTCATGCAAGACCTCCGTTCGGATCGGGCGCAGGCTCGTCGGCGCGCGTGCATCGGCGGGTCCGCGAGCTCGCACGCCCCGAGCGCCATTGATTGTGCGCCTGCGCCGCGCTGGGTAAAGGGCGGGCCGGTGCTTGAACCCGAGCTGCCCGACAGCGGATGAGCGCACTTCTTCGACTTCGACGGCGTGCTGGCGCGCTACCAGTGAGCGCAGCGCAGCGCAGAGCAATTCAATTCATCGCCAGGGCGCCCGCTGGCAGCCACGTGGACGACGCACATGCCCCCCTGGTTTGCCGACTGCGTCGTTCTTCGAAACTATTGTGTGCGCGAGCGAACTGACAGTGACGACGCTTCAGGGTTA
>JANOPR010000066.1:0-3115 GCA_031421955.1 Burkholderiales bacterium | reverse complement strand
GACATGGTGTCACTCCAAAGTGCATGACAAAAACGCGGGCCGCTCGAGGGTTCGTACAAACCCGAAGAGCGGCCGGGGAGAGGCTCAGGTTGCCGCGATCAGAAGCGGAAGTGCGAGAAGGCCTTGTTGGCTTCGGCCATGCGGTGCACTTCATCGCGCTTCTTCATCGCGCCGCCGCGGCCCTCGCTGGCCTCCAGCAACTCGTTGGACAGGCGCGCCGCCATCGACTTCTCACCGCGCTTGCGATCCGATTCCTTGATCCAGCGCAAATCCATCGCAACGCGGAGGACGGGTCGAACTTACACGGGTACTTGGTAGTTCGCACCGCCAACGCGGCGTGACTTGACTTCAACCATCGGCTTGATGTTGTTCAGCGCGACGATGAAGACCTCGAGCGGATCCTTGCCGGCTTTCTTTTCAACCTGCTCGAGCGCGCCATAAATGATGCGCTCAGCGACGGCCTTCTTGCCGGACTCCATGATCACGTTCATGAACTTGGAGAGATCGACGCTGCCGAACTTGGGGTCGGGCAGGATTTCGCGTTTGGGTACTTCGCGACGACGTGGCATGGGAATCTTCCTTCTTTGATTTCAGTTGGCGCTGGCACTGGGCCCGCACCTCGAAGGGCCAGCAGACCCTTCACTTACTTGGCCGGCAAGAGGGCCGACCTTCCTGGTGGCCCTGGGGCCTTAAGCTTTCTTGGGGCGCTTGGCGCCGTACTTGGAACGCGACTGCTTGCGATCCTTGACGCCCTGCAGGTCAAGCGAGCCACGCACAATGTGGTAACGCACGCCCGGCAGATCCTTCACGCGGCCGCCACGCACGAGCACCACGCTGTGCTCCTGCAGGTTGTGGCCCTCGCCGCCGATGTACGAGATGATCTCGAAACCGTTGGTCAGGCGAACCTTGGCGACCTTGCGCAGCGCCGAGTTCGGCTTCTTGGGCGTCGTGGTGTACACGCGGGTGCAGACGCCCCGCCGCTGCGGACCGCCCTGCAACGCAGGCGACTTGGACTTCACGGTCTCGGTCTCGCGACCGTGACGCACGAGTTGGTTGATGGTTGGCATGATGAGTTGACTTGTTCCCGTTTGAAGTCAGACCAGAAAGTGCTTCAATTTCGGGAGACGCCGAGCGCTCCGCAATGTGGAGTGGGGCTCGAAACCGGGGCGCCGCCTGGGCGCAAGGGGTGAGCCGCTCGACAAAGAGCGCAGCAGAATCTGCCGAAAAGCCTGCGATTATATTCGGCGCAACCCTTAGCCGCAAGGCGTGGCGAACGATTCGAGCCAATCCCCCAGTCACACGGCCAGATTAAGCAAATGCTCACATCTGTACCCACGCCTTCGACTCCTGCGATCGTGCTCGACACAAACATCGTTCTTGACTGGCTCGTCTTCAAGGATCCGTCGGCCCATGCACTGGCCGCCGCCATCGTTCGCAAGCAAGTGCGCTGGGTTGCGACAGCCGCAATGCGCGGCGAACTGGTCGACGTGCTGCAACGTGGCTTGGCGGCAGCACGCGGCGCCGACATCTTTGAAGTACTCAGTACCTGGGACGCCTGCGTTGAGCCGTGCGCCGAGCCCCCGGTCCCGCCTGTGACGACTGGCCTGCGCTGCACAGACGCCGACGACCAGAAGTTTCTGGATTTGGCGTTGGCCACCCACGCCCGCTGGCTGCTCAGTCGCGACCGGGCCGTGCTGCGCCTTGCGCGGCGCGCTGCCTTGCGTGGCACAACGATCGCTGCGCCGGAAGCCTGGGTCCTCGCGGCCTGACCGTATGCGTTCACAAGGCGGGCGACGCACAGCTTCGCCGCGCACTTGCCGCCTCCACCAGACCAGAGCAGAAAAGAGAAAGGGCGGCCGCAGCCGCCCTTTCATGCGCCCTTGGAGGCGCGCTCAGCCGGACGTCGCGTCGCTGCCGACGGTCGGCGCACCGGTCTCGGCGTCGATGGCAGCCAGCTGCGCAGACGCCAATTCCTCGGCCTCCTGCATTGCAATGGCGCGACGCTCGCTCTCGTCCATCTCCTCCTTGACCTTGCGCGCGGCATGGAACGCCATGCCTGTGCCGGCGGGAATCAGGCGGCCGACAATGACGTTCTCCTTCAGGCCGCGCAGGTCGTCTCGCTTGCCCATGATCGCCGCCTCCGTCAGTACCCGCGTGGTCTCCTGGAATGAGGCCGCGGAGATAAACGAGTCAGTCGACAAACTGGCCTTGGTAATGCCCAACAGCACGTCGGCGTGGACCGCGGGCAGCTTGCCTTCTGAACGCAAACGATCGTTGGTATCGAGCAACTCAGACCGCTCGACCTGCTCGCCGCTGATGTACTTGCTGTCACCGGGATTGGTGATCTGAACCCGCCGCAGCATCTGGCGAACGATGACTTCAATGTGCTTGTCGTTGATCTTGACGCCCTGCAGGCGATAAACGTCCTGCACCTCGTCGACGATGTAGCGCGCCAGCTCCTCGATGCCCAACAATCGCAGGATGTCCTGCGGGTCGGCCGATCCGTCGACCACGAGTTCACCGCGGTTGACCACCTGGCCCTCGTGGACCAGGATGTTCTTCTCCTTGGCGACCAGCTCCTCATGCACGTTGCCTTCGGGATCGGTGATCTGCAGGCGGTTCTTGCCTTTGGTCTCCTTGCCGAAGCTGATGGTGCCGGTGATTTCGGCCAGCGTGCCGACATCCTTCGGGCTGCGCGCTTCGAAGAGCTCGGCCACGCGTGGCAGGCCGCCGGTGATGTCACGCGTCTTCTGACCTTCCATCGGGATGCGGGCCAACACCTCGCCAGGTGCGAGGTCTTGACCATCGCGGATCTGGATCAGCGCGCCCACGGGGAAGCCGATCGTCACCGAATGGTCGGTGCCTGGGATCTTGACTTCGTTGCCCGAGGCATCCATCAGCTTGACCTGCGGACGCACGACCTTGGCCGCGCCGCGGCGCTTCGGATCGATCACCACCAGGGTCGAAAGCCCCGTGACTTCATCCATCTGCTTGGCCACAGTCACGCCTTCTTCGACGTTTTCGAACCTCGCCTTGCCAGCGAACTCCGTGATGATCGGACGCGTCAGCGGATCCCAGTTGGCCAGCACGGTGCCGGCCTTGAGTTGCTGGTCGG
>JANOPR010000065.1:0-7559 GCA_031421955.1 Burkholderiales bacterium | reverse complement strand
AAGATGAAGATCGTGGTCGATTGCGGCAATGGCATCCCGGGTGCCTCGGCGCCGGGCATTTTGCGTGCGCTGGGCAACGAGGTCATCGAGTTGTACAGCGAGGTCGATGGCAACTTCCCGAACCACCATCCCGACCCGAGCAAGCCCGAGAACCTGGCCGAGCTGATCGCGATGGTCAAGTCCACCGACGCCGAGATCGGCCTGGCCTTCGACGGCGACGGGGATCGGCTGGGCGTGGTCACCAAGGACGGTCAGATCATCTACCCCGACCGCCAGCTGATGTTGCTGGCCGCCGACGTGCTCTCGCGCAACCAAGGGGGCACCGTGATCTTCGACGTCAAGAGCTCGCAGCGCCTGGCGCCGGCGATCCGTGCCGCCGGCGGCGTGCCGATGATCTACAAGACCGGCCACTCGCTGATCAAGGCCAAGATGGCCGAGATCGGCGCCCCGATCGCCGGCGAGATGAGCGGCCACATCTTCTTTGGCGAGCGCTGGTACGGCTTCGACGACGCGACCTACACGGCGGCACGGTTGCTGGAGATCCTCTCGCGCAGCGTCAACCCGTCGGCCGTCCTGAACGCGTTGCCGACGAGTTTCAACACGCCTGAGCTCAATGTGCCCTGCGCCGAAGGCGAGCACCATCGCATGGTCGCCGAGATTCTCGCGCGGGTCGCGGACGGGCGGCTGAGATTCCCCGGCGCCGAGGTCAACACGATTGACGGCCTGCGCGTGGACTGGCCCGATGGCTTCGGCCTGATCCGCGGCTCGAACACGACGCCGGTGATGGTGCTGCGCTTCGAAGGTCACACGCAGGCCGCGCTGCAGCGCATCGAGGCCGTGATGATGGCCGCGCTCAAGGGCGTCAAACCCGACGCCAAGATCGCCGCCGCGTCCCATTGAAATGACGGCTCCAAGCTCGCGGCGCTCGCGCCCCCCGAGGGGAGCTCAGGCCGCTTGGGAGCGGCCCGGCGCTGGTGGCATGACGGCCCCTAGCTCGCGGCGCTCGCGTCCCCCGGGGGGAACTCAGGCCGCTTGGGAGCGGCCCGGCGCTGGCCTGAGTTTGCGCGCATGAGTGCGCTATTGGCGCGCTGGCTGTACTCGCTGGCACTGTGGTTGCTGACGCCCGTGTACCTGGCGCGGCTGTGGTGGCGCGGCGGCGCCGAGCCGGCCTACCGCAAGCGGCTGTGGGAGCGCCTGGGGCGCTACAAGCTGCCGCCGCGGCGCGGCAAGGGCGGCGTGGTCTGGATCCATGCCGTCTCGCTCGGCGAGACCCTGGCCGCGGCGCCGCTGGTGCGCGCCTTGCGCGCCGAGATGCCGCAGGTGCGCCTGCTGCTGACGTGCAGCACCGCCACCGGCGTCGCTGCCGGGCACGAGCTGTTGCAGGCCGAAGATGACCAGGCCTGGTTCCCCTACGACACCCCCGGCGCGGTGCGGCGCTTCCTCAAGCGCTACCGGCCCGCGGTGGGCGTGATCATGGAAACCGAGGTCTGGCCCAACCTGATGCACGCGGCGCGCGTGGCGCAGCTACCCATGGTGCTGGCCAATGCGCGCCTGTCGGCCAGGAGCCAGCGCAAAGGCCGCCGCTTCGACATCCTGCTGCGGCCGGCGTTGGCGGCCTTCAACCGTGTGCTGGCGCAGACGGCACGCGACGCGCAGCGCTTGCGCGAGTCGGGCGCCAAGCCGGTCGAGGTCTGCGGCAACACCAAGTTCGACATCACGCCACCGGCCAAGTTGCTGGCGCGCGGGCTGATGTGGCGCCAGTCGATGCCGCGCCCGGTGGTGCTGATGGCGGTCAGCCGCGAGGGCGAAGAGCAACTGCTTCTGGATGCCTGGCGTGCGCTGCCCGAACCACGGCCGCTGCTGGTGGTCGTGCCGCGCCATCCGCAGCGCTTCGACGAGGTTGCGGCCATGATCGAAGGCAACGGGTTCACATTGAAGCGCCGCAGCAGTTGGACCGACACGCCGCCGCCAGAGGCCGCCACGGCCGATGTGTGGCTCGGTGACTCGATGAGTGAGATGCCGATGTACTACGCCTGCGCCGACGTGGCCCTGCTCGGCGGCAGCTTTGCACCGCTGGGGGGGCAGAACCTGATCGAGGCCGCGGCCTGTGGTTGCCCGCTGGTGCTGGGCCCGCACACGTTCAATTTCGAGGATGCCGCCTTGTTGGCGATCGAGGCCGGCGCCGCGGTGCGCATGAACGACCTGCACAGTGGTGTGCGTCGCGCGGCGGCCTTGGCCAGCGACCCGCGTCGCAATGAATGGGTAGAGGCCGCACTGGCCTTTGCCGGCAGCCATCGCGGCGCCACCGAGCGCATGGCGCAGCGCATCACGATGCTGTTGACGGGGCTGACATCCGTTTAGGGCCCGTTCACACTGCAGACGGCAGTGCAAACGGGCCCTGCGATCAAGCCCTGAGCAGCAGCATGGCGCGTACTTCCGCCGAGCCGGGGAACACGGTCTGTTCGATCACTGCGTCGGGCACGTGCAGGTGCTCGCCGAGCACGCCCTTGAGCACGCTGCGCAGGTCGGTCGTGACGCGCAGGTCGCGGCCCTCGAAGCGCTGCGACCGCGCCAGCCCCGGCCAGTCGGCAATGACGCGCCCGCCGCGCACGGCACCGCCGAGCACAAAGGCCGCGCCACCGGTGCCATGGTCGGTGCCCTGGGTGCCGTTGACCGCCACCTCGCGACCGAATTCTGTGGCGACGACGACGACGGTGCGCAACCAGGCGGCGCCGGCCATCGACTCGCGCAATGCCGCCAGCGCCGCATCGAGCGTGCGCAGGTTGTTGGCCAGCGCGCCGGCCGGGGCGGCCTGATTGGCATGGGTGTCCCAGCCGCCCATCTCGAGCATGGCCACGCGCGGCCCGCGCGGCGCGGCCACCATCTCACCGGCCTTGCGCGCCAGCGCGATGGCGGCGGCGCGGCCGCCTGCAGTCGGCGTGTCGCTCATGCCCGGTTGCTCACGCAGGGCCTTGGCGCGTGCCAGGGCCTGCGCCAGTGCCGCGTCGCCGGCATAGAGCGACTCGAGGCGCGCCAGCAGGTCCGGCGCCGGCTCGGGCAATGCCGAAGGCGCCCAGGTGTCGATGCGGTCGCTGCCGCGCAGCGCGAGCGGCACCGCGGTGGTCAGCGCCAGGCCGCCACGGTTGCCGTGTGCGGCCAGTGCGCGGCCGAGCCAGCCCGTGGCCAGTTCATGCGGCCGGGTGCCACCCGACTCGAGCACCTGCTGGGCGTCGAAGTGCGAGCGTTCACGGTAAGCCAGGCCGATGGCATGGATCACGGCAAGTTCGCCGCTGCGGTACAGGCCGTGCAGTTCCGTCAGGCTCGGGTGCAGCGCAAAGGGCGTACCCTCGAGCGCCAGCGGTGCCGCGCCGAAGTTCGCCAGCGGGCCGCGCGCGGCGGCAAAGTCGGGGTCGCCGATGGCGGGCACGGCGCCCAGGCCATCGAGCCCGCCACGCAGCAACACGAAGACGAAGCGCGCGTCGTCGGGGCGCGCGTTGGGGGCGGTAGCCGCCCAGGCCAGCGAGACCGGCGTGGCCAGCGCGGCGGCACCCACAAGCCATTGCCGGCGGTTCGTTGTCAGCATGTCAGCACCTCCGTTCTATCTCGCTCGAGCACCACCTCATCGCACTTGGCCCATTGCGCTTTGCGCCACCCGCGTCGCATGAAAAAGCTGCCTCCAAGTGCGGGCCGCGGATCGGGCTTTGCCCGGCCGCTGGCGCGGCCCCCTTGAGGGGGAAGCGGCGAAGCCGCTTCGGGGGTGGTCCACATCACCTGCGTTGAAACTCAGGCGACAGCAGCAGCAGGGCCAGCGCCTGCGAGGGGTCTGCTGCGCGCTCGATCTGGCGTGCCGTGCCTGACGTCAGCATCGGGCCCAGGCTGCTGCGCGCCAGCGCGCGGGCGTCGACCTGGCCCCCGGCCCGATCGGCCAGGCGCGTGACCCACTCGACCCGCTTCCACACGGCGTCGGGGCCGAGCCATTCCTCGGCCTTGTCGGGCCAGCCCGCGGGCGAGGGTGCCGCCTGCACGCGCTGGCCGAGGATGGCGATGCCTGCGTCGGGCTGACGCTGGAAGGCAACAGACCCCAGGCGCAGGACGCGCACACAGGAGAGCACCAGTTCCTCCGGGCTCTTGAGCTTGGCGGCGGTGGGCAACCAGGCTTCGGGCGCGTCGAGCAGGCTGCGGTAGACGCTGGGCAGGTTGCCGTCCGTGGCGCGCCAGGTTTGCACCAGGCGCTCGACCAGCGCCGGTGGCGGTTCGTCGGCCACGAAGTGGCGCGCCAGCTTGGTGGTCACGAATTGGGCCGTCGCCGGGTGGCGCGCCAGGTCGTGCAGCACCTGGCCCAGGGCGTCGCTGCCTTCGCCGTAGTGCTTGCCGAGCACGGCCTTGTCGCCCGGCTCGTGCCAGGCGGTCTCAAAACGGGTCGGGCTCTCCAGCCCGGCGGCGGCGAACGCAGGCCCCGGCTGCGCGATGCGCGCCGCGTCCATGTAGGCGGCGACGGGCAGCCGCCAGCCGGTCAGGACCGCCGCAAAGGCCGTCACGTCAGCCTGGGTGTAGATGCCGGTGCGCGCTGCGGCTGCGCCCAGGGTGTGCAACTCCAGCACCTCGCGGGCCAGGTTCTCGTTGAGGCCGGTGACGCGCGGTGGCTGCCCGTCGTTGGCGCGCCGGGCGCGCTGCGCCAGCCGTTGCACAACCTGGGAATGCGGTCCTGCCGACTGATCGTTGTCGAGATAGCGCAGCATGGCTGGGTGCACGACTGCCGCGCGCAGCAGGTCCTCGAAACGCCCGCCGATGTGCGGCCGGATGGCCTCGCGCTCGAAGGCGCCGACCAGGCCGCGCACGCTGGCCTTGGCCATCGAGACGGTGAAGTGATTGGCCCAGAACAGGGCCAGGCGCTCGGTGAACGGCCGTTCCGTGAGCGCCGCGGTGGTCAGGCGCGCGCGCGTGTCGGCCTGCACGAACTGGCGTAAGTGCTCGCCGAACTGCTGCTCGGTCGAGCTTGTTTCCATCTCGCTCATCGCAGGCGCTGCGCTCGCTTCGCGGCGCAGGCGCCGCTGTTGCACGAACTCGACGTGCCGGCGCAGGCCATCGGCCGCGCTCGGCAGCGGCTGGGCCGCGCTGCTGCGCTGCGCATCGGCGGCGCCGATCTGAGCTGCCAGCCAGCCGCGCGGATCGCCGCGCACGGCCGCCTGCGAGTCGGCTTCGCCAAGGCCGAAGCGGTGGGTCGCGATCGCGGCCTGCGTGGCCGGTGGAACAGTCATGCCGGGGCTCCTGCTGATGTGCGGAGCCTAACGGCCAGGGCACGCGTCGCGTTCAACGCGGCGCTCGGGTTTACCGAGCTTTACTTTGCCATCAGGGCGTTGACGGCGTTGATGTCGGTCGGCTGCAACATGCCTGAGGCCTGGCGCAGGCGCAGGCCACTGAGCAACACGTCATAGCGCGCCCGGGACAGGTCGCGCTGGGTGTTGAAGAGCTGCGTCTGTGCATTGAGCACGTCCAGGTTGACGCGCACGCCCACGCGGTAGCCGAGCTGCGTGGCTTCGAGCGCCAGCTTGCTGGAGGACTCGGCCGCCTCGAGCGCCTGGACCTGGGCCTGTCCGGACTGGTAGCCGAAGAACGCAACGCGGGTGCCTTGTGCCACGCCACGCCGTGCCGCATCCAGGTCATTGCGCGAGCGCTCCTCCAAGGCGAGCGTCTCCTTGATCCTGTTCTGCACCGCGTAGCCGGTAAAAAGTGGCAGGCTCAGCTGCACGCCCACGCTGGCGCTGGTGGTGTTGCCGACCGCGCCCGCGCCGGTCAGGCGATTGGCGCCCACGCTGGCCACTGCATCGACGGTGGGCAACTCGCCCGCGCGTGCCTTCTGGGTCTCCAGTCTGGCGATGGCCAGGCCCAGGTCGGCCCTGCGCACCGCAGGGTGTGCGGTCTGCGCCTGCGCAACCCAGTCGCCCACCTGCGGCGGCGCCAGCGCCGGCAGCGCCACCGGTACTGCCAGCGGCTTGGGAGTCACGCCGTCGCGGCCGACCAGTTGGTCCAGCGCAATGCGCTTGGCACGCAAGTCGTTGTCGGCGGCAATCTCGGCGGCCGTGGCGAGATCGAAACGGGCTTGCGCCTCGCGCGTGTCCGTGATCGTTGCGGTGCCGACCTCGAAATTGCGCTTGGCCGACGCCAGCTGCTCGGCAATGGCGGTCTTGCTCGCCTGCGCGGCCGCCAGCGTGTCCTGCGCGACCAGCACGTCGAAATAGGTCTGCGCCGTGCGCACGATCAACTCTTGCTCGGCGGTCTGCAGATCGGCGCGCGAGACTTCGAGAATTCTCTCGGCCTGGCTGATCGTGGCCGCGTTGGCGCGGTTGTACAGCGGATGGCGTCCATTGACGCCGACGGCCGTCACGGTGCTGCCGAAGGCGTTGCCGCCCGGGTTGGTCAGGCTCGACGGCGGGTCGGCCTGCGTGTGCGTGAGGCTGCCGGTCGCGGTGACGACGGGCAGGCGCAGCGCGTCGCTTTGCGCCCTGCGGTGCAGCGCGGACTCGGCCTGTGCCCGGGCCGCGAGGTAGGCCGCGTCATAGCCGCGAGCAGCCTCATAGAGCTCCTGCAGGCTCTGCGCCCAGGCGCCGGGAACGGTCGCCAGAAGCAATGGGGCCAGCATCAGGTGGCGCAAGCGGGGCATGAAGGATCCTCCGAGAATGGAATTCGAATCGACAGAAACGGCAGCGCGCGTTGTAGCGGAGCTGGGGCGGCCAACCAGCCGGTTTGCGACCGACGGACGGTATGCGGGTGCCAAGTGCATGGCCCGCGTCAGAATCTGAAAGTCGGCGCTTGGGCAAACCCCTGCAGCCGCGGCGCAACGGTGTCGAACAGCTCGACCCGCTTGAACTGGCCTGGGGCCACGCACGTGAGCAGCACGGCGCGCATCATCGGCTCCTCGCCAACGATGGCGACCAGCCGGCCACCGGTCTTCAACTGATCCAGCAGGGCCTGGGGCACCTCGGCCACGGAGCCCGACAAGGCAATCACGTCAAATGGCGCTTCGGCGCTCAGGCCCCGCGAGCCGTCGGCTTCGCGGATCGACGCGTTGGCGATGCCCGCACGGCGCAGGTTTGCCGTGGCCATCGCCGCCAGCTCAGGCCGGATCTCGAGACCGACCACGTGCTGCGCGCGGTGCGCGAGCAGTGCCGCCATGTGGCCCGAGCCTGCGCCGATCTCGAGCACACGCTCGTGGCGGGCGACATTGAGCGCCTGCAGCAGGCGCGCCTCGACCTTGGGTGCGAGCATGACCTGGCCCCCGGGCAGCGGCACCTCGGTGTCGACGAAGGCCAGCGCCCGGCGTGCTGGCGGCACGAAGTCTTCGCGCTTGACCAGGGCCAGCAGCGACAGCACGCCCTGGTCCAGCACCTCCCAAGGGCGGATCTGCTGCTCGATCATGTTGAAGCGGGCTTGTTCGATGTTCATGGTGTGGCCGGGAATGTCAGGCTGATTTTATGGGCCGGGACTTGCGCGCGGGCGTGTGCGGCGCTTGCCCCATTCGGCCAGGTCGTCGAGCCAGCAGTACACCACCGGCACCACGA
>JANOPR010000064.1:0-2338 GCA_031421955.1 Burkholderiales bacterium | reverse complement strand
GTGGTGCAGGACCTGGCCGCCAACTGGCTGCGGCGCCGCCCGGTGGCGCGGCAGATCAGCCGCAGCTTTTCGTGGCGCGCCTGGTTCATCGGCGCCTTTGTCGCCGCCTGGGTCGGCGCGCTGCTGTACTGGATCACGCCCTTCAAGGCCGGCCAGGCGTTGGTGATGGCCTTCATCGCCGCGGGCTGCGGCACGCTCGGCGAGTTCGTGATGAAGGCACTGAAGCGCGACGTCGGCGTGCACCATTGGGGCAACCGCAGCGGCGTCACCGGCGCCGTGGGCTTGCTCGACCGCGTGGCGCCCCTGTGCTTTGCCGCGCCGGTGTTCTTCCACTCGGTGCGCTGGTACTTCAAACTCGGCACCTGATCATGAGCCTGCGCATCCTCGGTATCGACCCCGGCTTGCAGACCACCGGATTCGGCGTCATCGACGCCGACGGGCCGCGCCTGCACTACGTGGCCAGCGGCACGATCAAGACCGCCGCGGTTGCGCGCGGTGACTTGCCGGCAAGGCTGAAGATCATCTTCGAGGGCGTGTGCGAGGTCGCCGCGCGCTACGAAGCCACCTGCGCCGCGGTCGAGATCGTCTTCGTCAACGTCAACCCGCAGAGCACGCTGCTGCTGGGCCAGGCGCGCGGTGCTGCGATGGCCGCCCTGGTGTCGCGCTCGCTGGCGGTGTCGGAGTACACCGCGCTGCAGATGAAGAAGGCCATTGTCGGCAGCGGCCATGCGCACAAGACGCAGGTGCAGGCCATGGTGGCGCGGCTGCTCGCGCTGACGGCTGCGCCCGGCGTCGACGCCGCCGATGCCCTGGGCATCGCAATCACCCACGCCCACGCCGGCGCATCGCTGGCCGCGCTGGCCAAGGCCACGCAACTCGAGCGCCGGCAGCACGCGCAGTACCGGCGCGGGCGCGCCTATTGAGCCTTGCGGGCAAGCGCTCAGCCCCAGTCGCGCCACGCGGCTGCAGCCGATGTCGATGAATCCCGGCAGGCCGCCCGCCGAGCACGGCTGAAGAGCGGCACGCAAGGGCGGACCTGATGCGATTGCGCATCGCGCAACGCGGCCGCGGCCGCTATGCTCCGGCACCCCAAGGGTCACCATGCGTATCGAATCGGCCGAGAACATCAACCCCCACTACCTCGACCACGTGGTCGCCACGGCGCAGACGCACGAGATCGAGGCGAGCGAAGACATCCTCGCCGGCAATGGCATCAAGCTGCTCGCCAAGGGCGCGCGCATCGACGCCGGCTCGCGCGACCGGCTGCTTCAGCACAAGCTGCGCAAGCCGCTGGAGGACTGCGTGCAGGTCGTCGACGGCGTCGTCCCGGCGCGCTTCCAGCCAATCGGCGAGGCATTGTTCGAGAAGTACCCGCTGCTTCGGGCCATGTGCGCGTTTGAGCGCGCGCGCTCGGTCCCCGAGTCGCTGGCCGCGCTCCCGCTGTCGCGACCGATGCAGTCGCTGCTGACGGTCTATGCGCAATACCAGCAGGACCGCCTGGACCACACCGTGGGCGTCGCAATGCTCGCGATGTCGCTGGCACGCCGACTGCTGCCAGGCGACATCGATCGCCATCGCGTGGTCGCCACCGCCGGCCTGGTGCACGACGTCGGCGAGCTCTACATCAACCCTGACTACCTGGTCAAGGGCACACAACTCGACACCGAACAGTGGCGGCACATCGTGACGCACCCCCTGGTCGCGCACCGTGTGCTGCGCGACATGGTCGGCGCGGGCCAGGCGGTGGCCGACGCGGTGCTGCTGCACCATGAGCGACTCGATGGCTTCGGCTATCCACGCAGCATCGCCGATGAGGCGTTCACCCTCGATGGCCAGATTCTGGCGGCAGCGGAGTGGCTGATGGCAGTGGTCGAGTCGGACCTGTCGCCTTTGACCCGCGCGGGCATGGCGACTCGGCTGGTTCCCGGCGAGTTCACCCCCGCCGTGCTGGAGGCCATCTCGGTGGCAGCGCGCGCAGCACCGGACATGCCGGTCGAGCTCTCGACAGCCGCGCCATTGGAGGAAGCCGTGCCGCGCATCGTGCAACTGGCGGCCACGCTGCAGCGCTTCGGTGAGTCACGCGCCTGGATCGACGAGCGCATCACCGAGGCACGACCGGAACTGCGCGTCGTGCTCCAGGCCGGGCTGAATCGGCTGTTGCGAATGCAGGCGTCGTTCTCGAGCACCGGGCTGGATGTGCACAGCGCTGCAGTGATGCTCGCGGAACTGGCACTGCTGCGCGATCCCCAGGTCTATGCAGAGATCATGACGCTGATCGACGAGATGGAGTGGCGCATGCGCGAACTCGAACGCGAGCAGTACTTGCGCGCCAGCCTGC
>JANOPR010000063.1:0-3476 GCA_031421955.1 Burkholderiales bacterium | reverse complement strand
GCGCCAGTCGAGATTGGTCGAGCCGACCGTGGCCCACACGCCGTCGATCAAGGCGGTTTTCGAATGCAGGATCACGCCCTGGCGCTCGAAAATCTTCACCCCGGCGCGCAACAGTCGCGCGTAGAAGCGGCGCCCGGCGTGAAAGACCAGCCATGAATCGGTCTGGCTGGGCAGGATCAGGCTGACATCGACGCCGCGTCGCGCCGCGGCCTCGAGCGCCTCCAGCAACTGTGGGTCGGGCACGAAGTAGGCGTTGGTGATGCGCACGCTGTTCTCGGCGCTGTCGATCGCCGACAGCAGGGTGGCGTAGATCTGGCTGTAAGGTTCCTCGGGCGAGCTGCCGATGGCGCGCACTACATGCGGGCCGACGTTCTGCAGCGGCGGGAAGTAGTTCTTCGAGGCCAGCACCGAGCCCTTCTGCTGAGCCCAGGTGGCGAGGAAGAGTTTCTGCAACTCGGCCACCACCGGGCCGCGCAACTGCAGGTCGGTGTCGCGCCAGGCGGGGCCGAGATCCTGCGCGCCCGACGCGCCGTCCTTGGGCCGCGCGCGCGAACCGCGCTGGAACGAGCCGCCCGAGTAGACGCTGCTGATGTTGATGCCGCCGAGGAATGCGGTGTGGCCGTCGACGATCAGCAGCTTGCGATGGCCGCGCTGGTTCAACGACCAGGCCTTGCGCGCGGCCAGCGGGTTGATCGGGTTGAACTCGAGCACGCGGATGCCGCTCGCCGCCAGGCGCTCGAAGAACGCCGCCGGCGTGCCGACGGTGCCCACGCTGTCGCGGATCAGGTTGACCTGCACGCCCTGCGCCTGCTTGGCGAGCAACACCTCGGCGAATCGCTGGCCGACCTCGTCATCGTCGAGGATGTAGGTCTCCATGTTGATGTGGTCCTTGGCCGCGCCGATGGCCGCGATCATGGCCTGGTAGGTGGCCGGGCCGTCCTGCAGCAGGCGCACTTCGTTGCCGGTCGTCAGCGGGCTGCCGACGATGGCTTCCTCCACCGCCAGGTGGCGATCGAAGAGGTCGGTCTGCTTGCCGCTGCTGCTCAGGCGTTCGATCGCGGCCTTGCTCTGTGCGGCCGACAAGGGTCCGCGCGCACCTTCGAGCTGCACCGGCGCGCGCGACTGGCGCGCCAGGTCCGGCGCAATCGTCGGCAGGCTGCCGCACGCGCCCATGCCGAGCGCAAGGCCCAGGGCCAGGCCGGTCCACCAGAGCGCGCGCCGGCTCATCGCTGCGCACTCACACGCCAGACCACGTTGCCGACGTCGTCGGCCACCAGCAGTGCACCGGTCTTGTCCAGGGCCACGCCGACCGGCCGGCCGTAGGCACCGCCGTCGGCGCTGAGGAATCCGCTCAGCACATCGACCGGCAGGCCCACCGGTTGGCCGCGGGCAAAGGGCACGAAGACCACCTTGTAGCCGCTGTGCGGGCGGCGGTTCCACGAACCATGCTCGCCGATGAACATGCCGGTGGCGAAGGGCGCGGGCAACGTGGTGCCGGCCGACGACACCAGGCCGAGCGGCGCGACGTGCGCGCCGAGCGCATAGTCGGGCACGATCGCGCTGGCCACCAGGCCGGGCTGCTGCGGCTGCACGCGCGTATCGACATGCGCGCCGTAGTAGCTGTAGGGCCAGCCGTAGAAGGCGCCCTCGCGCACGGAAGTCAGGTAGTCGGGAACGAGGTCGCTGCCGAGTTCGTCGCGCTCGTTGACCACGGTCCAGAGCGCCGCGGTCTGCGGCTCCCAGGCCATGCCGTTCGGGTTGCGCAGGCCGGAGGCGAAAACCCGGTGCGCGCCGTTGGCGAGCTGCACTTCCCAGATCGCGGCCCGGCCGGCCTCGGCCGCCATGCCGCGCTCGGCGATGTTGCTGTTCGAGCCGACGCTGACATACAGCTTGCTGCCGTCGGCGCTGGCGAGCAGGTTCTTGGTCCAGTGGTGGTTGATCGGGCCGCCGGGCAGGTCGATCAGCTTGACAGCAGCGGCGTCGATGCGCATCTCGCCGCCGGCATAGGGGTAGTGCAACACCGCGTCGGCGTTGGCGACGTAGAGCGCATTGCCGACCAGGGCCATGCCGAACGGTGAGTACAGGCCTTCGAGCAGGACCGAGCGCTGGTCGGCCACGCCGTCGCCATCGCTGTCGCGCAAGAGCGTGATGCGGTTGGCGCTCGGCACCGCGGCGCCGGCGCGTTTCATGGCCTGGCCCATCGCCCAGCGCCGCACACGGGCCACCAGGCCCGTGGCGTCGTCGGCCTTGGGCGGCGCGTTCGATTCGGCGACGAGCACGTCGCCGTTGGGCAGCACGTACAACCAGCGCGGGTGGTCCAGGTCGCGCGCGAAGGCGGCCACGCGCGTGCCGGCGGCGGCAAGCGGGGTGGCGCCGGCCGGCCAGCCCTTGGCAGGTGCGACGTTCACGGTCGGGATCAGCGTCGGGCGCGGCGGCGGCAGTTCGGGCCGCAGCCCGCTGCCCGCCGCAATCGGCAAGGTCGCGACGTCGGCGCAGGCGCTGAGCAGCCAGGCTGCCGCCAAGGCCAGCCAGGCTGGCCAGGCCTGCCTGGCTGCACCTGGTCGTGGGATCACAAGCGTCCCATGAGCAACAACACGATGACGATGATGACCAGCAGGCCCAGGCCACCGCTGGGCCCGTAGCCCCAGCTCTTGCTGTGGCCCCAGGTCGGTATGGCACCAACCAGCATCAGTATCAGGACAATCAACAGAATCGTACCCAGGCCCATGGTGTTCTCCTCGATGTGGTGTGGTTGTGAAGGTCAGTTCGCCGGTGCCGAGGCCGCGGGCGGTACCACGATCACGGTCGTGCCGGTACCGGGCCTGCCGGTGGCGCCGGTGCTTCCCGTGGCGCCGGTGTAGCCCGTGCTGCCGGTGGCGCCGGTGCTGCCGGTGCTGCCGGTGTAGCCGGTGTTGCCGGTGTTACCCGTCTCGCCCGTAGCGCCTTGCGGACCGGCCGGTCCGGGCACGGCAACGGGAACAGCGACCACGGCGGGTCGTTCGCAGGCGCCAAGGCTCAGGGTGGCCAGCAGCGCCGTCAGCAAAATGGAATGGTTCATGAACAGGACTCCTCAAGTGGTAAAAAAAGGCCCTGACCTCAAGGGCCGTGAAGCCCTCGTGACCGGGGTTGGAAAGTGCCCGACACCCGCGGCTGCGGTGTTGAACAAAGGGGGGCCGCATGGGTTGCACGGCTCAAAAGGTGTTGCGCAGGTACAGCGCCGGCCCGCCGCGGCGAGACTTCAGCGAGAGCCGCATGCCCGAGTCGAGTTGCATGCCGAGCGCGCCATGCTCCAGACCCAGGCGCGAGCGCGCAGGCTTCCACTCCAGGCCGACCTTGGTCGTGATCTGCATGGCGGCGGGATCGACGCCTAGGCCGCGGGCACCCGAGGCATCGGCGAACAGCAGGTGCTGCTCCGACATGCGGTAGCGCATCCCGATCGATACGGTCGGCACGGCGCCGACCACGGTCCTGTGGCC
>JANOPR010000062.1:0-4265 GCA_031421955.1 Burkholderiales bacterium | reverse complement strand
CCGACGACCGCTGGCGCGCCGATGTCGATGCCCCGGCACTGGCCGTCTTGCCGCCGCTGCTCGCCCCTCTCGAGGCTGGCGCGATCCACCACCTCGCGCCGGCGGCCCTCGGCGTCATGCGTCGCCAGGCGGGGTGTGCGTTCCACGAGGCCTGCGCCGGCGCGCAGGTCGGCGTTCCAGCGGCCGGCGAGTCGGTGCGGGCCTTGACGCCACGCGCCGGCTGCGCTGCCGGGCGGCAACCAGGGCGCCAGGTCGATGCCACTGCACTCGCCGCGGCTGGTCAGGAGCCAACTGCCGTCGGCCTTGCGCTCGGCGCGCAGCGCGGCCTGCGCGGTGGCGCCGCCGCTGCGGGCGTCGAACTCGCTGATGTCGATGCGCCAGGCCGCGCCCTGGCGTTCGCCGGTGGCTTTGGCCGTCAATTGAAGCGGCAGCTGGCGGCGCTCGTCGAGCCGGCCCTCGAGCTCGACTTGCGCCTGCAGCTGTTGGCGGGCAGCGGCTGCCATGGCGCCGTCGGGCGAAGGCAGGCCCGTGACTTGCAGCGTCAGTTTGCCCTCGACGCTCATCGGCGCGACCCGCGGGTCGATGGCCGCCGGCCGCAGCGCCTGCAGGCGCAGCGCCAGACGGGCGGCGTCGCGCTGCCACTCCCCGCTGCCCTCGATGCGGCCGGCCTTGTCGGCCAACTGCACGGCCAGTCGCTGCACGGTCAGGCGCGAGCGATCGCTGGCATGGCCGCCAACGACGAGGTCGAGCGCGGCCAGGGGCAGGCGCTGCTGGTCCCAGCGCCCCGGCAGCGCGTTGGTCAGCCCCAGGCGCACCGTGACCGGCGCGTCCAGGCCCGCGGTATCGATGTCGGCGCGGCCAGACAGTCGCGTCATCGGCAAGCCACTGCCCAAACTCGCCAGATCGAGGTTCTGTGTCGTCGCCGCCAGCGCCGCCAGCGGCCATGCCGCAAACGGCAGCACGGTGGCGTCGGCGCGCAGCGCGGCACCCCGGGCCTGAGCGCTGCTCAGTTCGGCCTGCACGGCCAGCTTGTCCAGCGCGCCTTGCAGATTCAACGTGGCCCGCCAGGGCGGCGCCGTACCTTCGTGCGATCGCAACTCAGTCCGCGCCTCGAGCTTGAAGGGTGCGTCGGCTGCCAGCGTGGCCTGGCCCTGCAATTGGACGCGATCGCGGGTCAAGGCCAGTTTGCTGACGCGGTGTTCGGCACCGCTGCCCGCGCCCAACTCGACACTCGCGGCAAGTTCAGTCACGGGCGCCTGGCCGTCGATGTGCAGCGCGCCGATGCGCAGGTCTTGCAAGGTCAGCGCAATCGGCAGGCGCAGGCTCGTTGGCACTTCGACGGGCGGCGACTTGGCGCTTGGGTTTGCTGGCGCACCGATGTCGATGCGGGCGATGCGCGGTTCGACCAGTGTCAGGCCGACCCAGGCGCCCTCAAAGGGTCGCCATTGCCAGCGGGCGTCCTGCCAGGTCAGCCCTTCGATGCGCAGTCTTCGCTCACCCAGCGTGGCTTGGATGCGCGTGGCCGACAAGGGGCCGCCGAGCAGGCGGCCCGAGTACGCGGTGACGCTGACACCCGGCACGTGACCCAACAGCCAGGCGTTGCCGCTCTGGCTGCCGATCAGCCAGGCGCCTCCGGCCGTCGTCAGCGCAACCAGCAGGGCGCCGCTGATGAGCAGCGTGCGCCAGATGCGCCGCGGCGCGGATGCAGGGCTCTCGTGGCGCGCGCTCATCTCAGGCGCGCGGCCGCGAACTGCGTACGCTGCGAATCGCGAGTCGAAACTGCCAAGCGGCCGCCGCGGATTCGGCTTTGCCGGTCCGCTGGCGGCGCCCCCTTGAGGGGGAGGCGCCGAAGGCGCTTCGGGGGTGCCCCATTCGCATCAGAACACGACACCGACTGACAGGTGCAGGCGGAACTGTTTGGCTTCTTCGCCGTAGGCAATGTCCAGGCGCAGCGGCCCGACCGGGCTGCGTATGCGCAGGCCGACGCCGGCGCCCCAGGCCGCGGACCAGTCGTCCCAGGACTCGGCTGCGCGGCCAGCGTCGATGAACGCGGCCCACCAGACGTTGGGCCAACGCGCGCTGACCGGGTGGGCGACTTCGGCACTGGCGGTCAGCAACACCTTGCCGCCGACATCGACGCCACCGACCTGCGGAGTCAGCGAGCGGTAGGCATAGCCGCGCACCGAGCCGTCGCCGCCGGCGCGAAAGCGTTGGGATTCGGGCACGTTGACGTCTCCACGCGCGAACACCTGTCCGACCTCGATACGCGCCTGGCCGTGCCAGCTGCCGCCCAGCGGTTGCCAGGTTTGGATGCGCCCATGCAGGCGCGTGAACGGGCCGCTGCCGTTGTTGCTGCGCACCTGACCGACGCCGCTCTGCAAGGCCAGGCTGCGTCCGGCCGTGGGCAGCACGATGTTGTCGACGTTGCGCCAGGTGCCGTGAAAGTTGAGCGTTGCTGCGGTCGTCGCAACTTCGCCGACGGGGGGGGTGGTGGGCGCAATCAGGGGTCGCGTCAACGCGCGTTCGGCCTCGACGAACCACAGGCGGTCGACCTTGGGGCTGTCGTAGGCGCGGCCCAGGCGCATGCGCAAAGAGCTGACGCGGTCGCTGTCGGACTCCAGTCGCTCGGCTGCACCGCCGATCAAGTTGCGGTACAGCCCCGGCTGGATGTGCGATGACAGCTCACCCTCCCAGGCCTGGCGCAAGCGGCCCAGTTCGAGCTTGTTGCGCAGGATGGCCCGCTCGCCGAATGCGCGTCGGTGCAGGTGCTCTATCGAGACCCGCGGCCCGGTGTTGGCGCTGATGCCGATGCCCGCGGTGGCCTGCTGCAGCGGCAGCTCGCGCACGCGAATGTGCACGGTGGCCGCCGCGGCAGCCGCCGGGTCGGGGTCGAGCGTGACCGAGATGCGGTCGAACAGGTTGGCCTGCTGCAGCCGCTCCTGCAAGTCGAGCAACAGTGCTTCGGTGGCGGGCGCACCAGGCGCGAAGTCGGCCAGGTTGCGCACGCTGCGCTCGTTCTGTCGCTCCATGCCCTCGATGGCCAGCGCGCCGGTGCGGAACAGCGGCCCCGAGTCCGCGACCGCAACCAGGCGCACGCGGCTGCTGTCGGCATCGACCTGCGCGCTGGTGGTGCGCCAGGTGGCGCCGAGATAGCCCCCGGCGTGCAGCCGGGCCAGCGCGCCGCTCTTGGCGTCGCGCCAGGTGGCGGCAGTGAAGGCGTTGCCGGCGCCAAGCCGCCAGGCCTTGCGCCACGCGGCAAGCGTGGCTTGCGCATCTGCGTCGCCGCGCTCCGCGGCCTCGGCGAGTTCACCCCGGACGTTGAGGTCAACATGCTCGACCTGGCTTTGCGCACCCGGCGCCACCTGCACGCGCAGCCTGGGTGTGGCACCTGCGGCGCTGACCTCGCGAACCACCGTGACCTCCGGGTCCATGAAGCCCTCGGTCGCGAGCAGCGAGCGGGCCTGGGCCGGCGTGGCCGCTTCGAGGCGCCGCAGCTCTGATTCCGAGAGCGCCTCTCCAGGCGCCACGACGGCCAGCCGCGACAGGTCGAGATGGGTCTCGAGCAGGCTCTTCAGCTTGGACGGGGCGACGATCGTCAACTGCACCTGAGGCGCGGGCTTGGGCTCGGCGTCCGCGGGCGCCTCGGACCGCAGCGTCGCGCAACCACCGAGCACCCCCGCAAGGCACAACGCCATGGCGGACGCACGCCGGCCGACGCCCGGCGCGCCATGCGTCGCCAGCGTCATCGGCTCAGCAGCCGCATCGCACCTTCCAGACCGGCCAGGGTCAACGGGAACATGCGCTGGTTCATCAGCTGACTGACGATCGAGATGCTTTGCCGGTATTGCCACACGCCCTGCGGCTCGGGGTTGATCCAGGCGAACTTGGGGAAGGCGTTGGTGAGCCGCTGCAGCCACTCGGCACCCGGCTCTTCGTTGTTGTATTCGACGCTGCCGCCGGGCTGCAGGATTTCATACGGACTCATCGTCGCGTCGCCGACGAAGATCAGCTTGTAGTCGCGGTTGTACTTGCGGATCAGGTCCCAGGTGGCGAACTTCTCGCTGAAGCGGCGGCGGTTGTTCTTCCACATGAAGTCGTAGACGCAGTTATGGAAGTAATAGAACTCGAGGTGCTTGAATTCGGTCTTGGCGGCGCTAAAGAGTTCCTCGACGCGGTGGATGTGCTCGTCCATCGTGCCGCCCACGTCCATCAGCAACAGCACTTTCACCTTGTTGTGCCGCTCCGGGATCATCTTGATGTCCAAC
>JANOPR010000061.1:0-3116 GCA_031421955.1 Burkholderiales bacterium | reverse complement strand
GGGTCAGCGCGTCGGCCATCGGATACAGCTTCAGGCTGTCGACCTTGCCCGCCTGGGTCTTGGTTTTCTTTGTCAGCTTGGTCATGGTCAGACTCCTTCCACCGTCACGCCCATCGAGCGAGCGGACCCGGCAATGATTCTCACTGCGGCATCCAGGCTGGCGGCGTTGAGGTCTTTCAGCTTGATCTTGGCGATCTCTTCGATCTGCGCCCGCGTCAGCTTGCCGACCTTGTCCTGGTGCGGCTTGGCCGAGCCTTTCTCCAGCTTGAGCGCCTTCTTGATCAGCACGGTGGCCGGCGGCGTCTTCAGGATGAAGGTGAAGGACTTGTCGGCGAAGGCGGTGATCACGACCGGCAACATCAGGCCGGGCTCCATGGCCTGCGTCTGCGCGTTGAACGCCTTGCAGAACTCCATGATGTTGAGGCCGCGCTGACCCAGCGCGGGGCCGACCGGCGGCGAAGGATTGGCCTTGCCTGCCGGAATCTGCAGCTTGATAAAGCCGACGATTTTCTTTGCCATGAATGGCTCCTATCGAGTTCAAGCGCCACTGGATTGCCAGGCAAACCAGTCAGCTCCTCGTCAACTCAGCCCATTTGCTCAACATGTCGAACCCGGGGCTGCGGCGGGCTCGACGCTCAGTTAATCAACTCTCTTGCCTCAAGTAGCCAGATACCCAAGAAGAACCGGCGAAAGGTCTGACATGTCAGATCTTTTCAACCTGTGCGAAGTCCAGTTCGACCGGCGTCGCCCGGCCAAAGATCGTGACACTCACACGCACCTTTGACTTCTCGTAGTTCACGACTTCGACCGCGCCATTGAAATCAGTGAAGGGGCCGTCCTTGACGCGCACCAGTTCGCCCACCACCCACTCGACCTTGGGCTTGGGCTTCTCGATGCCTTCCTGCATCTGATTCACGATCTTCATGACCTCGGCTTCCGAGATCGGCGACGGCCGGTTCTTCGCGCCGCCGACGAATCCCGTGACCTTGCTGGTGTGCTTCACCAGGTGCCAGGTCTCGTCGTCCATCAGCATCTCGACCAGCACATAGCCGGGAAAGAAACGCCGCTCGGAGACCGACTTCTTGCCGTTCTTCAACTCGACCACTTCTTCGGTTGGCACCAGGATGCGGCCGAACTTGGTCTGCATGCCCGAGCGATCAATACGCTCGCGTAGATTGCGTTCGACGGCCTTTTCCATGCCCGAATAGGCGTGCACAACGTACCAGCGCAGCGCCGAGGCGGGTGGCGGGACGGCGGCGGGAGCTACGGCTTGTATTTCGCTCATCGACATACTTTCTCAGCGCTTCCAGCCCAGGATCAGGTCGTACAGCACCCATTCCACCGTCTTGTCAGTCAACCACAGGAACAGCGCCATTACGACGACGAAGGCGAACACATAGCCCGTCATCTGCGTGGCTTCCTTGCGGCTGGGCCAGACAACCTTTTGCGTCTCGCGCCAGGCGTCGCGGGCAAACGCAATCAGTTGCTTGCCCGACTCAGAGGTGAAGAATGTTGCCGCCGCCGCGAGCAGCAGCACGCCCAACGCGCTCCAGCGCATCCAATCGGCCTGCTTGATCAGGTAGTAAGCCGCCACAGCGCCAACGACCAACAGCAGCGCAACAGCCAGCTTGGCCTTATCCGCCGCTGGCGAGATCGTTTGAACTTCAGGGTTACCGGTACTCATCATCAGTTCGCAAACTGCGCCATCCAGCGCGGGTGATTAATCTGAAACCGAAGCCCACCGGCAGCTTTCGACGCCTGCGGGCCGGTCTTGCGGTCGCCTAAGTCGCTTCTCTTTCGAATTGAAGATTCAGCGCCTGGCAGGGGCAGAGGGTCTCGAACCCCCAACCTTCGGTTTTGGAGACCGACGCTCTGCCAATTGAGCTATGCCCCTTCAGCAACAAACTCACCCTTATTCCAAGATTTTGGCCACGACGCCGGCGCCGACGGTGCGTCCGCCTTCGCGGATGGCGAAGCGCAGGCCTTCTTCCATGGCGATCGGGTTGATCAGCTTGACAGTGATGCTGACGTTGTCGCCCGGCATCACCATCTCCTTGTCCTTGGGCAGCTCCACCGCACCGGTCACGTCGGTCGTGCGGAAGTAGAACTGCGGACGGTAGTTGTTGAAGAAGGGGGTGTGGCGCCCGCCCTCTTCCTTGCTCAGCACGTAGATCTCGGCCGTGAAGTGGGTGTGCGGCTTGACACTGCCGGGCTTGCACAGCACCTGGCCGCGCTGCACGTCTTCGCGCTTGGTGCCGCGCAGCAGGATACCGACGTTGTCACCGGCCTGGCCCTGGTCGAGCAACTTGCGGAACATCTCCACGCCGGTGCAGGTGGTCTTTTGCGTGGCCGCAATGCCGACGATCTCGATTTCCTCGCCCACCTTGATCACGCCGCGCTCAATGCGCCCCGTGACCACGGTGCCGCGACCGGAGATGCTGAAGACGTCTTCGACGGGCATCAGGAAGGCCCCGTCGATGGCGCGCTCGGGCTGCGGGATGTAGCTGTCCAGCGCATCGGCCAGCTTCATGATGGCTTGCTCGCCCAGCGGGCCCTTGTCGCCTTCCATGGCCAGCTTGGCGCTGCCGTGGATGATGGGGGTGTCGTCGCCAGGGAATTCGTACTTGTCCAAGAGCTCACGGACTTCCATTTCGACGAGCTCGAGCAACTCGGCATCGTCGACCATGTCGCACTTGTTGAGGAAGACGATGATGTAGGGCACGCCGACCTGGCGCGCCAGCAGGATGTGCTCGCGGGTCTGGGGCATGGGGCCGTCAGCGGCCGAGCACACCAGGATGGCGCCGTCCATTTGCGCCGCGCCGGTGATCATGTTCTTCACATAGTCGGCATGCCCAGGGCAGTCGACGTGCGCGTAGTGGCGCTTGCTGGTCTCGTACTCAACGTGGGCGGTGTTGATGGTGATGCCGCGCGCCTTCTCCTCGGGCGCCGCATCGATCTGGTCGTAGGCCTTGGCCTCACCACCAAACTTGGCCGCCAGCACCATCGTCATCGCCGCCGTCAGCGTGGTCTTGCCATGGTCCACGTGGCCAATCGTGCCCACGTTCACGTGCGGCTTGGTGCGCTCGAACTTGCCTTTTGCCATTTCAATTTCTCCG
>JANOPR010000060.1:0-1588 GCA_031421955.1 Burkholderiales bacterium | reverse complement strand
GTTGATCTCGACCTTGAGTTTCAGCGTCGCCTGCGCATCGGCCTCGGGCGTGAACTTGAACACCAGATGCATCGAATGCCCGGCCTGCTCGCGCTTGCACTTGCCCAGCCATGACAAGGCATCACGGATCGCATCGACCGTCATGCCGATGGGCTCGGCCTGTGTCTGCACCAGGTCGATGTCTTCCGAATAGCGCAGCGGCTGCTTGAACAGCAGCTTGTTGATGGCGGTGCCGCCGCGGAAGGCGATCTTGCCTTTGAGGGCCGGCGCGTTGAACAGGTCGCACAGGGCACGACAGATGATCAGGTCCTGTTCAATCTGTCGCGCGTCGGGCCAGGGCGCCTTCGCGCTCCAGGCCTGGATGTACGCACTCGGGATCAAGAGTCGATCTCCACGGGTTCATTGATCACGAGCTTCCACTTGGCGTCTTTCTCGTGGGTACCGGCAAGCGACTCGATCAGGGGTTTGACGGAAGGGTCCAACGGCACGGCCGTCTTCGCCTTCTTGACGAAGGGCTCCAGCGCTTTGGCTTGGCGCAGATGGCCCGCTTGGTCGAGCAGATAGCCAAGCCGGCGCACTGACGAGTTCTCGTAGGCGGCGGCGGACTTCGCGAGCGTGCGGGGGTCGGCCTTGGCGCCGATGTCCTTGGCGATCTGTGCCACACCGTTGATGCCGGCCGCCTTGTGAAAGTAGCGGGCACAGTCCAGCAGCGTCAATTCGACGTCGGCCACCTTGGCGAAGCCGGCATCGCTCTTCATCTGCTCGAGTTGATCGGGCTGGTTGACGCGCGCGAAGGCCTCGGGCGCCTGGTAAAGAAACTGGAGGCGGTGGCGACCGATCTCAAACTCGCGCAACTGCTTCGGCGCGACGACCTGAAACACCATGGCGGCTTGGTGCGACGCGCCGTGGAAGGCCGCTGCGCGCAGCAGTGAGATGCGGTAGCCGAGGCCCTGATGCTTCATCAAGGGGTCGATCCAGCGCACGGGGTCGGGCGCACCGGCAATCTGGTCTTCGGGACGCAGGGCGAGATAGAAGCCGTGGCGGGGGCTCGCCAGTCGGCGCTTCTTCACGAGCCTGGTTATGGCGGCGGCGAGGGCTTCGGGCTTGAGGTCGAGCGCGGCCATCGCCTCTTCGCGGGAGAAGTGAGCGCGACCATGGACAAGCAGGTCATCGACGTATCGCTCAAGCGAGGCCATTCCCGGATCATATGCAAAACTCGACACAAAACCAAGAGTGTTGCGTATGACTTGGGAGCAGCCATGAAGGTAGGAAACGCCCTTCCGACAGCGCCCGGGCCGGGCTTTCGATTGGCAGATCAGAAGTTCGAACGCGTCTCGCTGCATGCCACGGTCCGGATCGCGGCCAACGATCGCGAGGAGGTGGAGCGGCTGCGCAGAGATCCCCTTCGGAACGACCCACTGGGTCGTTCCGATCCCGCTACGCGGGACCGGGGCTTACCCATCGCTCGGCCGCCCATCAAGGTCGAACGCCTTTCGCTCGCTCCCGAGGGCAAGGTGATCTACGCGCTGCGCTGACCTTGACGCTGGCACTGGCGCGACGGCACGGCGACGGTCGCTTTCGAGCCGCT
>JANOPR010000059.1:0-7570 GCA_031421955.1 Burkholderiales bacterium | reverse complement strand
GGGTCGTAGGGCAGCTTGTCGTACAGCGTGGCGTTGATCGCGTGCGAGCTGATCGTGCCGCCGCCGATGGTGTAGCCGTCGGGCGCAGCGCGCGCCAGTTCGGCCGCGCCGGCCGAGCCGCCCTGGCCGGCCTTGTTCTCGACCACGATGGTCTGGCCCAGGGCGACGCCGAGCTTCTCGCCGACGACCCGGGCCAGGATGTCGGTGGTGCCACCGGCGGCGAAGGGCACGATGTAGCGGATGGGTTTGTTGGGCCAGGCACCTGTTTGTGCCTGCGCGCCGGGGACCGCGGCGGCCGCGGCAAGTGCCAGGATCAAGGTCCGTCGGTGCATCGTCATGTCGTTGGCTCCGCGGCACAGGCGCCGCCGCCGACAGTCTAGGATCGGAGCCTCCGCATTGACAGCCCCGGAAAGACCCTCATGAGCCAGATGCACTGCATTGCCCTGGACCGACTGAATCTCGCCATCCGTCTGGTGGTGCGTGGTTTCGGCAGCAACGACGACGAAGTCGAGGCCGTGGCCTCGAACCTGATCGACGCCAACCTGATGGGCCATGACTCGCATGGCATCGGCATGCTGCCGCGCTACGCCGCAGCGTTTCTGCAAGGCGGGCTCAAGCCCAACACGCATGTGCGCGTCGCGCTCGACGCCGGCGCATTGTTGCGCCTTGACGGTGGCGCAGGCTTTGGGCAGGTGATCGGCCGTGAGGCGCTGGCCCTGGGCATCGAGCGCGCGCGCGAGCATGGCAGTTGCATCGTGGCGCTGGGCAACTCGCACCACCTGGGCCGCATCGGCGCGTGGGCCGAGCAGGCCGCCGCCGCCGGGCTCGTGTCGATGCATTTCGTCAACGTGATTTCGCGCGCGATCGTCGCGCCGTTCGGCGGCAGCGATGCGCGCTTCGGCACCAACCCGTTCTGCGCCGGCGTGCCGTTGACGGGGCGCGAGCCGGTGATCCTGGATTTCGCCACCAGCGTGATCGCGCAGGGCAAGACCCGGGTGGCCATGAACAAGGGCGAGCTGGTGCCACCCGACCATCTGATCGACGACCAGGGCCGCCCCACGCTTGAGCCGCGCTTCACGGTGGTGCCGCCGTTCGGCGCACTGCTGACCTTCGGCGCGCACAAGGGCTATGGCCTGGCCGTGATGTGCGAGTTGCTCGGCGGCGCGCTGGCTGCGGGAATGACCCAGCGCGACCACGAAAGCTCGCAAAAGCGCATCCTGAACGGCATGTTCAGCGTGCTCGTCGACCCGGCGCGCCTGGGTGAGCGCGCCGCCTTCGAGGCCGAGGCGCTGGCCTTCGTCGATTGGGTCAAGGCCTCGACTGCGCGCGAAGGCTTCGACGCCGTGCAGGTGGCCGGCGAGCCTGAACGCGCGATGCGCACCGAGCGCCGCGCCACGGGCGTGCCGGTCGACGCCATCACCTGGCAGGAAATCCTCAACGCGGCAGGCCAGCTCGGGGTCGATCCGCTGGCCGTGAATGAGGCGGCCGGCCTGGCCTGACGCGAAAAAACTTGCTTGCAAATTGACACCTCAGCGACACCTCACAGTCACCCCGCGGTCACCTCACTACGCTAAGGTGCGTCCCTGTCCCCCGAACGCGAGGTTCCGTCATGGCAGCGTTGCACCCCGATCCTTACGAACACCGAGCGGCGCATGTTGCGCCAGAGCTGGCTCCGTTGGTCGCCGATCTGTTTGCCAAGGCCGCGCCACCGCAACGCGTGCGCCTGCTCAACGGCCTGCTGCGCCCGGTGGGGCCGCTGGCGCTGGTGGCGATCGCCGCCGGCGCGTTCGCCAGCCTGCTGCCCACCACGCGGTGGCACGTCGCCAGTGCCTCGCTCGACGATGCGATGCGGCTGACGGCCGGTCAGGTACTCGAGCTGGCGCGCTATGTTGAGCAAAAGAGTCCCGAGGTTTTCATGCAGTTGCCCGAGTTGCTCGCCGACAGCCCGCTGTGGGTGGGCTCGCTCGGCGGCGCACTGCTGTTGCTGGCACTGCGGGCCTGGCGGCGGCGCGCGGGCTGACCCTCAGCCGTCGAGCAAGTCACCCTTGTAGAAACTCCAGGCCGTGCCGTCGTGCAGGTAGAAGTGGCCGTCGGCGCAGTTGTCCTTGCCCGGAAAGAACGCGCGATAGGCCTTGGGCACCAGGCGTTCGAGTTGCGCGTCGGAGAGGGCTTCGAATTCGTCGGGTGTGATTGCCTGGCCGACGCGCCGCTTGCGTTGTTCCATCAGCCCGGTCCTCGCTCAGTCATGGGCTGCGATGCTACCGTTGCCGCATGACGCTACACCACCACCCCGCGCTGGACGACGTTCAGGCCCTGGTCTTCGACGTCTTCGGCACCCTGGTCGATTGGCGCAGCGGCGTCGCCCGCGAGGCGCGCGCCGCGCTGGGCGCGCGCGGCCCCTCGATCGACGGCGAGGCCTTTGCCGACGCCTGGCGCGCGCAGTACCAGCCCGTGATGGAAGAGGTGCGCAGCGGGCGGCTGCCGTTCTCCAGGCTCGACGAACTGCACCGCCGCGGCCTGGACCGCGTGCTGCGCGACTTCGGCCTGGATGCGGTCGATGAAGCCACGCGAGCCGGCCTGAATCTGGCCTGGCACCGCCTGGATGCCTGGCCCGACGTGGGGCCGGGGCTGGCCCGGCTGCGCCGGCGCTTTCGCCTCGCGCCCTGCTCGAACGGCAACATCGCGCTGATGGTCGACCTGGCGCGGCGCAACGGCTGGCATTGGGACGCCGTGCTCGGGGCCGAGCTGGCGCGCGACTACAAGCCCAAGCCGGTGGTCTACCTGAGCGCGGCCGCGGCCTTCGACCTGGATCCGGCGCAGGTGCTGATGGTCGCGGCGCATTCGTCCGACCTCGCCGCCGCGGCCGCCGTGGGCCTGCGCACCGCCTTCATCGCGCGGCCCGACGAGCACGGGCCCGGGCGGGGCGAACAGCGCGCCGGCGTGGCGGTCGATCTGTCGGCCGCCAGCCTCACGGCGTTGGCGGATGGGCTCGGCTGCGATTGAGGGCGCATTGAGCCGCTTGCCAAAGTTTGCCAAACTTTGGCAAACTAGCGACCGTGTGCCGCAACGGCGCCTCCAGGATGCAGCCATGGGCACGATGAACATTTCCCTGCCGGATACTTTGCGTGAGTTTGTCGATGGCCAGGTCGCCAGCGCCGGCTACGGTACCTTGAGCGAGTACGTGCGCGAGTTGATCCGTCGCGATCAGGATCGCCTGCGGCTGCGCGCGATGTTGCTCGAAGGCGCGCAGTCCGCGCCGACGGGTGTGGCTGACGCGGCGTACTTCGCCACATTGCGCAAGCGCGCGGCGCCCCGAGCCCCGGCCAAACGCCGCGCGTGACGCGGGACTTGCCCAAGCCGCTGCACCGGCGGGCGCGCGCCGATGCCGATGTGCTGGGCGCGATCGACCACTACCTGGCCGAGGCGCCCGAAGCGGCGGCCGGCTTCGTCGCTGCACTGGCAGCGGCCTACCTGCACATTCAGCGCGCGCCAGCGACCGGGTCGCCGCGCTACGCCCACGAACTCAACCTGCCGAGCCTGCGCTTCTGGGTTTGTACGCGCTACCCGTACCTGGTCTTCTACCTGGAGCACGCCGATCGCATCGAAATCTGGCGGGTGCTGCACGCCAAGCAAGACATCCCGACCTGGCTTCAGGACGATGCTTTGGGAACTTGAAGCCGCACGCTTGGGCCCGGCTGTCGCGCCTGGGCGATCAGGCGTTGCACGCGCTGGCTGCTGCGCAGGCCGCGGGCGTCGGCGGGCAGCGAGTCGAACAGGGCCTGCGCCTCCCTGACCAGCCCCATGGCCTGCGCGGGGTTGGCGTGGGCCGAGGCCAGCAGCGCCAGCGCCACTTCCAGCTTGTACATCTGCTCGTCGGGCTTGCGCGCCTGCACTTGGCGCTGGAACGCCAGCGCCTGCGCGGCTTTCGGCCGGGCCTCGTCGGTTCGGCCGCTGCGCGCCAGCGCCAGCGCCCACAGGGCGGCCTCGTCGGCTGCGGCGCGCCGCTCGCTCAGCGTGCGCGTCGGCAGGGCGCGGCGGGCCTCGGCCACGAGCGCGAGTTGCTGCGCGGCGGCCGCGAAGTCGCCCGAGTCGATCTCGGCCCACGCCAGGATCTCGTGCAACTTGCGTAGCTGCGCGGCGACCGCCGCCTTGCGGCCGGGGTCGTCGCCGGGCTGCAGCGCCAGCAGGGCCTCGCGTGCGCCCTCGGCCACCTTGCGTACGCGAGCGATGTCGCCCCGCGCCAGTGCATATTCGGCCTGGAATACGGCATCGACCCGGGTCCAGAACGCGGCTTCGTAGGAGCCCGACGCAAAGCCTTGCCTCCACTGGAGGTAGAGTTGCCACGACTCGCGCTCGTAAGCGTCGGCGCGCGCCAGGTTGCCCAGGTCGGCAGCCATCACCGCGGCGGGGAACAGGGAAGCGGAAAGGCCGCCCGCCGCCCGTGCTGACCGCGCCACCAGCGCGCTGCGCAGTTCGCGGTTCTCGAGCCGCTTGGCCACTGCTTCGCGCGGCCGGCCCAGGGCCCACAGGGCGTCGCTGGCGTTGGTGTGCGCCACACCGAGGTTGGCCACCGTGATGGTGTTGCTCGGGTCGATCCGCGAGAGCATCAGCCAGTCCCGCGCGGACTCGTCGGCGGCCTGGACACGCCGCGTGGCGTGCATTTCGTTCTCGGCCACCCGCGACACGTTGGACGCCAGCAGCGCACGGCCGCGCAGCGCCAGCATGTGGGTGGGCTGGCGTTGGAGCACCTGGGTGGCCACCTGCTGCGCTTCGTCGCCCAGGCGCAATGCGTCGGCCGGGCGGTCGGCCGCGTTGAGCGCGTCCATCAGCCAGCCCGCGGAGATGGTGTAGTTGGCGGCAGCGTCGTTGTCGGCCGCCAGGCCGTCCAGGCCGCGCCAGGCGTCCAGGGCGGCCTGCAGCGTGACCAGCGCGGCGTCGTTGCGGTTGCCGCGCTGCTGCGCGAAGCCCAGTTGTGTCAATGCCGCGGCGTAGGCGCGGCGCAGCGCGACGCCGGCGTCCTGCGCCCGCGCGCTGGCTTGCAGCACCGCCACGCCGCGCTCGGCGAAGGCCAGTGACGCGGGATCGGCGGCGCTCGGGTTGAGCCGGGCCTGGGCTGCCAGACCGAGCGCCAGGCCGATCGTGGTGGCCTCGCTGTGGTCGCCCTGGGCATGCAACTCGCCCAGCTTGGGGACGGCCGCATCGAGCATCTGCCGCGCCTCGACCAGGCGGTCCTGGTTGCGCAGCACGGCGCCGTAGCGCACCTGGGCCAGGGCCTGGTTGCGCTCAGTCTCGGGCGTGCGCAGCGCGGTGGGCAGGCCCTGGTAGTAGTCGATCGCGCGCTTGGCCAGATCGCCGACCACATCCAGCCGCCCGACGGGTTCGAGCTCGCGGTAGAAGTCGTCGAGCAGGAAGACGATCAGGCGCTCGGACTCGCCGCGCGCGGTCTCGGCCATCGCCTGGGTGCCCTGGGCGCGCTGCATGCCGTAGACGCCGAAGCCGGCGGCGACGGCAGCCACGCCGGCCAGCACGATGCAGCCGGCGGCGATCTGCCGGGCGCGCACCAGGGCCTTGTGGCTGGCCGCCTCGCGAGCGCGCTGCTCGGCGAGCTGCTTTTCGGCTGCGTCGAGCGCCTCGCGCTCGTGGCGCGTGTCGCGGCTGGCGCGGACCACGCCGCAGAGCACGTCGTGCGTCAGCTCGACGCGGCGGATGTCCAGCCGTTCTTCCACGCGCAAGAGGCGGCGGTCGACCAGCCGGGCCAGTGCATCGGGCGCGGCGCCGGCCTCGGCGAAGGCCTTGGCCACACGCTCCTGGGCGATGTTTTCGCGAAAGCCGCCCTCGGTCAGCAGTTCTTCCTCGATGAAGCGGTGCACGCCGGCGGGCTGGTCGGCCAATGCGCGGTCATAGAACTCGGCCAGGATGCCGGCATGCGAGCCGGCCAGCAGGTCGGCCGAGATCTCGGCCTTGCCTTGTGCGATGCGCGCGTTGTTCAACTCGCGGCAGATCAGGCTCAGCAGCGAAGGCTCGACCTCGGCGTTGCGCAATTCGGCGCCACCGGCCACAAAGCGCACGATGGCCTCGGCGACTTCCTGCGAGACCAGCTTGCCGCCGGGCTTGACCACGGCTTCGAGCGCCTGCGCGCCGGTCATGCGCGCCAGGCGCATGCGGTTTTGCGTGATGCTGGGCATCGCGGCCTTCAGGCCTTCGAGGTGCGCCAGGTAGTCTTCGCGCAGCGCGATCAGCACGCGGTAGTCGCTGCGTGCGAAGTCGAAGCGCTCGGCGGCGCTGTCGTCGCTGTCGAGCAGGGCCTCGACCGCCTTGGGCGGGCGGTTCTCGACCAGGTCGGCCAGCTCGGCGACGAACTGCGCCGCGCGCGCGCGGCCGAAATCGTCGCTCTGCGCCAGAGTGAAGATCTCTTCGAACTGGTCGAAGATCAGCAGCGGCGTCAGCGCGCGGCCTGAGGCGTCGCGCAGGGTGTCGTCGCGGTGGTGCAGGAACTCCCACAGCGATTCGCCGTCGACAGCGACCCCGGTCTGCGACCAGACGCCCGAGCTGCGGGTTTCGCGAAGGATCGCCTGCTTGATCTGCAGGGCCGGCGCGGGCGCGTCGCGACCGTAGTCGATGCGCACGTAGACCGGGCAGTAGCCCTGCGGGCGCAGCCGCGGCACGATGCCCGCGCGCAGGATCGAGGTCTTGCCCAGGCCGCTTTGCCCGAACAGCACCGTCAGCAATTTGCGCTGCACGCGCCGGCCGAGCTCGGCGACCTCGTCCTCGCGGCCGTAGAAGAAGCCCAGCGTCTCCTCGCTGAACGAGGCCAGGCCGAGCCAGGGGTGCTGGGCGTCGATGGCAGCGCCGGCGTTGTCGGCGCTCATGCGTTTCGGTTCGACTGCAAGGCGCGCAGGCGCTGTGCGAAGTCGGGCGTGACCTCGCCGCCCGAAAGGCGCGCGAAGTGCAGCGACTTGAAGGTGTCGGGCACCAGGGCGGCGCCCGCGTCGGTGCCGTCGATGCACACCGGCAGTACGAAGACCGCGGCGTCGGCCATGCTGCGCACGCGGTCGTTGGCGTAGCTCCACTCGCGGCGGAAGAAGCCCTCGTGGCGGCGCTGCGTGGCGGCTGAGATGACCGGGATGAAGAAGCCGCAGCGCGCGATGTTGCGGCGGATCTTGCGGTCGAAGTCGTCGCCGCCTTCGAGCTGCTCCATGTCGAACCAGCTCGCCACGCCGGCGGCGTCCAGCCCGGCCTTGAGTCGGCGCACGGCGGCCAGGTCGTCGCGCGCGTAGCTGATGAAGACGGCGTGCTCGGGCATCTCGCGCTCGGGCGGCAGGAAGCGCTGCGGCGCATTGAGCGCGATCACCTGCGCGCCGGCGTTGCGCGCCGTCCAGCGCCGGTGCAGCTCGGCGACGAACTCGACCGCGCCGCTGTATATGCGCGTGCGCACGCTGACCTGCTGCAGGAAGGCCATCAGGCGGGCGTCGGCGCCCGAGTGGTTGTCGGCCAGCACTTCGCCCACGTCGCGCGGGTCCGACAGGCGCCGGCGCTTGGCCATGCGCAGGAACAGGCGCGCCAGCCAGTT
>JANOPR010000058.1:0-2636 GCA_031421955.1 Burkholderiales bacterium | reverse complement strand
GTAGACCGTTTGTGCGTGCTGCTTGATCAATTCTGGCGTGTGCAACGCGACGTTCTTGCTTTGCAACTGCGCGTTGTGGCACAGCGCACAACGCTGGTCGACCACGGCCTTGACATCGGCAAGCACCACCGGCTTGGCCGCCGCGGCAATCGCAGCCGCCGAGGGCGGCGGCGGGGCCAGCCAGAACGCCACGCCAAGCAGCGCCAGGATGCCGACGCCGGCATGCTCCCAGGCCACACGCTTGCCCTGCACCAGGGCCTTGTGGCGGGCGACGAAGCTGTGGCGAATGAGCGCGCCGGCCAGCATCAGGAGCACAAGCACGATCCAGTTGTGCTCGCCGGTATAGAGCCAGCCATAGTGATTGGACAGCATCGCGATCAGCACCGGCAACGTGAAGTAGGTGTTGTGCACGCTGCGCTGCTTGGCGCGCCAGCCGTAAATGGGGTCGACCGGCTGACCGGCCTTGAGTTGCGCCACCACCTTGCGCTGGCCCGGAATGATCCAGACGAAGACGTTGGCGCTCATCGAGGTGGCGAGCATCGCGCCCACGAGCAGGAACGCCGCGCGCCCCGCAAACAGCTGGCAGGCCAGCCAGGACGCGAAGACCACGAAGGCGAAGACGCCGATGCCGACGATCAGGTCGCCATGCTTCTTCTGCCCGAAGACGCGACAGATGGTGTCGTAGACGAACCAGCACACCACCAGGAAGCCGAGCGAGGCGGCGATCGCGGCAGCGGGCGACCAGTCGTAGACGCTCCTGTCGACCAGGAAGCTGCCGGCGTTGAACAGGTACATCACCGTGAACAGGGCAAAGCCGGTCAGCCAGGTGCTGTAGCTCTCCCAGTAGAACCAGTGCAGGTGCGCGGGCATCTGGCGCGGCGCCACCAGGTACTTCTGCGGGTGGTAGAAACCGCCGCCGTGCACCGCCCACAACTCGCCGTCGACGCCCTTGTCCTTCAACGCGCTGTCGGTCGGGGTGGTCAGGCTGCTGTCGAGGAAGACGAAGTAGAACGACGAGCCGATCCAGGCAATCGCGGTGATGATGTGCGCCCAGCGCAGCAGCAGGTTGACCCAGTCGAGCAGGTAGGCATCCATGGTGGCTTCAGAGTGGTGCGGCGCGGCCGTGTGTCGGCGCCGGCAAAGTGTATACACTTCATGCAACTCCGGCCACACTCGCGCCCACGCCACCGTCCATGCCACGCAGCCGCGCCAGCCTTCAGGTGATCGCGCCCATGCCTTCGGCGGTGCGCCGCGCGCGCCCCGCGGCTGCGGGGACGCGCCCGAGCGCAGGGGCCACGCAGCGCATCGTCGAGTCGATCACGCATGCCATCGTCGAGCGCCGCCTGATGCCCGGCACCAAGTTGGCCGAGCAGAAGATCGCCGACATCTTCAAGGTCTCGCGCACGCTGGTGCGCCAGGCGCTGAACCAGCTCAGCCGCGACAAGCTGATCGTGCTCGAGCCCGCGCGCGGTGCGCGCGTGGCCGAACCCAGCGTCGAGGAAGCACGCCAGGTGTTCGAGGTGCGCAACATGCTCGAGGCGGCCATGATCCGGCGCGCCGCAGCCGAGCTGGGCCCGGTGCAGATCGCCGAGTTGCGCCGCCACCTCGACGACGAGCGCGCCGCGGTGGCGCGCACCGATGTGCCGGGGCGCACGCGGCTGCTGGCCGACTTCCATGTGACGCTGGCGCGCATGCTCGGCAACGCCGTGCTGGCCGACTTGCTGACCGACCTCGTGACGCGCTCGTCGCTGATCGCGCTGATGTACCAATCGGCGCATTCTGCCGAGCATTCCTTCGAAGAGCATGTGGCGATCGTCGATGCGCTCGAGCAGCGCGACGCGCGCGCAGCCGTCAAGCTGATGCAGGGCCACCTGCGGCATGTCGAACGCAACTTGAAGCTCGACCCACGGACACCCGACCTCGAAGCCGCGCTGCGCGGTGCCGCCTGACCATGATGACCCCAGACTACCCGCGCGACCTCGTCGGCTATGGCCGCAACCCGCCGCACGCGCAGTGGCCCGGTGGCGCGCGCATCGCACTGCAGTTCGTGCTGAACTACGAAGAGGGCGGCGAGAACTGCGTGCTGCACGGCGACACGACCTCAGAGACCTTCCTCTCCGAGATCATCGGTGCGCAGGCCTTCGAGGCCCGGCACATGTCGATGGAGTCGATGTACGAATACGGCTCACGCGCGGGCGCCTGGCGAATCCTGCGCGAGTTCGACCGCCGCGCTCTGCCGCTGACCGCCTTCGGCGTGGCGATGGCGTTGCAGCGACACCCCGAGTTGACGCAGGCCTTCGTGGCCCGCGGCGACGAGATTGCCTGCCATGGCTGGCGCTGGATCCACCATCAGCACATGAGCGAGGCCGACGAGCGCCGCCACATCGGCATCGGCACGCAGATCGTCCGCGACATGACCGATGGCCAGTGGCCGCTGGGCTGGTACACCGGGCGCGACAGCCCCAACACCAAGCGCCTGGTGGTCGACCAGGGCGGCTACGAATACGACAGCGACTACTACGGCGACGACCTGCCGTTCTGGATGCCCGTGACCAAGACTGACGGCACCACGGTGCAGCAGCTGATCGTGCCCTACACCCTGGACACCAACGACATGCGTTTCTCGTCGATGCAGG
>JANOPR010000057.1:0-12321 GCA_031421955.1 Burkholderiales bacterium | reverse complement strand
GGGGGGTGGATTGGAGGCAGGCATCGTCGTTGCATCGGGAGCAGGACGAGCGCCGTTGCCGCGCGCGGCAGGGGCCACCGCGCGCTTGCCGAGCCTGGCGGCCGTGCGGCCGTCGCAACGCTCCTCGGCACGCTCGAATTCTAGTCGGCAGCATTGAAATGCGCGGCAATGGCCCGCATTTGCCGAACACGGGTAGCATGTGCCGCCCGCAACAGGAGACCCTGCGCATGACCACCCCTGCCCGTCGCCTCGCCACCTGGACCGCCACTCTCGCCGCCGCGCTGGCGCTGTCGGGCTGCGGCTACAACCAGTTCCAGACCCTGGACGAGCAGGTCAAGGCCGGCTGGAGCGAGGTACTCAACCAGTACCAACGCCGCGCCGACCTGATCCCCAACATCGTCGCCACCGTCAAGGGTGAAGCCAACTTCGAGCAGGAGACGCTGACCAAGGTGATCGAGGCGCGCTCGAAGGCAACCTCGATCCAGGCCACGCCCGAGCTGATCAACGACCCGGCCGCGTTCAACAAGTTCCAGCAGGCCCAGGGCGAACTCTCGAGCGCCCTGTCGCGCCTGATGGTGGTCGTCGAGCAGTACCCGACGCTCAAGGCCAATCAGGGATTCCAGGACCTGCGGGTGCAGCTCGAAGGCACCGAAAACCGCATCACGGTGGCGCGCAACCGCTACATCAAGGCGGTGGCCGATTACAACGTGCTGGCGCGCCAGTTCCCGACCAACCTGACGGCGATGCTCTTCAGCTATTCCGTCAAACCCAGCTTCACGGTCGCCAACGAAGCACAGATCTCGGCGCCGCCGGCGGTGAGCTTCGACAAGGCGGCCGCACCGGCGGCCGCGGCCTCGAAGTAAGGCCTGTCGTGAACCGCGTGCGGCAGCTCGCGCTGCTGCTTTCGCTGCTGCTGGCCGCCCTGTGGGCTGTGCCGGCGCTGCACGCGCAGGATGTGCTGCCGGTGCCGCCGCTCAGCGACCGCGTGATCGACCAGACCGGCACGCTCACGACTGCACAAAGCCAGGCGCTGAGCGCCAAGCTGGCCGCCTTCGAAGCGCAAGCCGGCCCGCAGATCGTCGTCCTGCTGGTGCCGACCACGCAGCCTGAGGACATCGCCGCCTACGCCCAGCGCGTCGGCGACGCCTGGAAGATCGGCCGCCGCGAGGTCGGCGACGGCCTGCTGATCGTGGTGGCCAAGAACGACCGCCGTGTCAACATCCAGACCGCCAAGGCGCTCGAAGGCGCAGTGCCCGACCTGGCCGCGCGGCAGATCATCGACAACGCGATCCGCCCGGCGTTTCGCGCCGACGACTACGCAGGTGGCCTGAACGCCGCGGTCGACCAATTGATCACGCGCATCAAAGGCGAGGCGCTGCCCGCGCCCACCCGCAAGCCGGCGGCATCAGGCCTGTTTGGCAAGCTGCCACCGACCGACCTGCTGATCTTCGCCTTCATCGCCCTGCCGATCGTGGCCGGCGTGACGCGGCGCATGTTTGGCCGCGGCCTGGGCTCGCTGGCCAGCGGCGGCGCCACCGGGGTGGTGGCCTGGCTGGTCAGCAGCAGCCTGATCATCGGCGGCATCGGCGTCGTCATCGGCCTGCTGTTCGGACTCTTCGCCGGGGCCTCGAACCTGTTGCGCAGCAGCGGTCGCGGTCACGGCGGCTTGGGCGGTGGATTCGGCGGCGGAGGCTGGAGTGGCGGTGGTGGCGGCTTCTCGTCAGGTGGCGGCGGCGATTTCGGCGGCGGCGGTGCCTCCGGGAGTTGGTGACAATGGCCCCCCACGCTCACGCACGCTCGCTGCCCCCGGGGGCCAGTACGCGCCCCTGCGTGGCCCTTGGGGCGCATGCCTTCTTCGAGATGACTCGGCAAATGGCATGGCCATGAACAAACTCTTGCGCATCCTCAAGCACCGCTGGCTCGACGAGCGCGACACCGCGCGCACGCTCGGCGCTGGCGCGCTTCAGCGGCTGGAGGCGCGCGTGCATGCCAGCGAAAAGACCCACAGCGGCGAGATCCGCCTGTGCGTCGAGGCCGGCCTGCCGCTGTCGTATCTGTGGAAGGACCTCAAAGCGCGTGACCGCGCGATCGCGATGTTCGGCAAGCTGCGCGTGTGGGACACCGAATGCAACAACGGCGTGCTGATCTACCTCTTGCTGGCCGAGCACGCGATCGAGATCGTGGCCGACCGCGGCCTGGCGCAGCATGTGAGCGCCGAGCGCTGGCAGGCCATCGTGGCCGGCATGCGCGAAGCCTTCCGCGCCGGCCGCCATGAAGAAGGCCTGAACGCGGCGATCGACGCGGTGGATGCGCTGCTGCTCCAGCACTACCCGCTGGCCCCGGGGGCTGCCAATCCCAACGAACTGTCAAACGCGCCGCACCTGCGCTGAAGGCGCACCGGTCCCGCGCCTGCGCCCTCAGCTCGCCGCGCGGCAAGCGCTGTTCGACACGCTCCAGTCGGCCAGTGGCGCGCCGAGATCGACGCCGCGCCGCAGCGCGGTCATCTCGGCGATGATGGCCACCGCGATCTCGGGCGGCGTCAGGCCGCCGAGCCGCAGGCCCACCGGCCCGTGCAGGCGCGCCGACTCCTCGCGGCTGACCTCGAACTGCAGCAGCCGCTCGCGCCGCGCGTCGTTGTTGCGCCGCGAGCCGAGCGCGCCGACGTAGAACGCCGGCGTGCGCAGCGCCTCCATCAGCGCCAGGTCGTCGAGCTTGGGGTCGTGCGTGAGCGCAACGACGGCGCTGTTGGCGTCTAGGTTCATCGCCAGCACCAGGTCATCGGGCATGCTGCGCGACAGCGTCGTGCCTGGCATCGACTGCCAGCCTTCGTGGTATTCCTGGCGCGGTTCGCAGACGGTGACGCGGTAGTCGAGCATCACCGCGATGGTCGCCAGGTAGCGCGAGAGCTGGCCGCCGCCGATGATCAACAGCCTCAGTCGCGGGCCATGCACCGTGGCCAGCACCGCCCCGTCAAAGCGCAGCGTGTCGCCTTCCAGCGCCTCGCCGAGCTGCACCACGCCGGTGGCCAGGACGAGCCGGCGCGCGACCCGCCGATGCGCCTCGATCGCCGCCAGCAACTCGCGCAGCTGCGAGCGCGCCGACAGCGGCTCGAGCACGATCTGCACCGTGCCGCCACAGGGCAAACCGAAGCACTGCGCCTCCTCGGCCGTCGCACCATAGGTCGTGACCTGCGGCAAGTGCGAGCCAAGCTCGCCGCGCGCCACGCGGTCGATCAGGTCGTCCTCGATGCAGCCGCCCGACAGCGAGCCGGCCACCTGTCCGTCGTCGCGGATGACCATCAGCGAGCCCGGCGGGCGCGGCGCCGAACCCCAGGTGCGCACCACGGTGCCCAGCGTCACGCGGTGGCCGCGGTCGAGCCAGTCGATCGCGCTGCGCAGGACTTCGACGTCTATGCCGTACAGGGGTGACGCCGCGCAGCCCCCCACGCCGGGCCTGATGGTCGACTCGACGACGTCAGGCACGTTCTGTGGACTTGCGACGCGGCCGGTCAGGCCGCGCGCTCACTCTTCAGGGTTGCACGAAGGAGCGCAAACCATCTCCGAGCGCCCGAGCACGCGCTTCGAACGAAGCTGCGTCTGCTGCCTGTGCTTGCCGCACATGAAGCAGGATCGGGTGTTGCCGCCGCCGAGAAACGGCGAGCCCGGAGGCTTGGCCCCATACCGCAGGCCATCTTGAGAGAGTCGGGTTGCAATGACTTTTGCCATGCGCGTATTGTCGCAGGTGACGGGCCACCTTGTCTCGCTGGTTGAAAATTGGCCTACACAGGCCTTTTCGCACCCTGCGGATAATCCGGCCATGAACGGCCATCATCACACTGCCGACCTGGCAGGCTGCCCTGCCGATCATGCAGCGATGACCGATCCACACGCGCTGCGGGCCCTGTGCATCGCAGCGGTAAAGGCGGCCGGCCTGACCCCCGTGGGCGAGTTGTTCCATCGCTTCCCGGCCCCTGGCGGCGTGACTGGCGTGGTGCTGCTGGCCGAGTCGCACCTGGCGGTGCACACCTGGCCCGAGCTGGGCGCGGTGACGCTGGACGCCTATGTGTGCAACTACGGCACTGACAATTGCGCCGCCGCGTTGCGCCTGGTCGACGCGCTGATCGCGGCCTTTGCGCCGCAGCAGGTGCAGCGCCAGCGCTGGCAGCGTGGCGAGGGTGTCGGCTAGCGACGATCAGAGGCGCTTGGCCGCGACGCGACCTGCGGCGTCACCCAGCGTGAAGGCCTCTTCGAAGATCGAGTACCCCGCCAGGTCGGCGTGCGCGAAGTGCAGCCTGGGCGTCGTCGGCTGGCGCAGCGCAAGGAGCGCCGCGCTGCCACGCACGCCCGGCGCGGGGATGGCCATCGCGTGGCCGTAGCGCATCAGGTCCACGCGCGCGGTCTTGGCCGGCAGGTCGGGGTGGGCGCGCGCGAGGTCGTCGACGACGCGGCGCGACCACTGGCTCCAGGGTTCGTCGAGCAGCGACTGGCGCTGGCGGGCCAGCATCGCGTGCTCGCCGTGACCCAACGCCCAATAGGCCGTGAGCACGGTCGGGCCCGACACCGGACGCAGGCTCTGGTGCATGGCGTCGACATAGCCCAGCGCCTGCGTGCCTGCGCCGGGCGTGTAGAGCACGTTGTCCCACGACGGCGGCGCGCCGGGCTTGTCGGTCAGCGGGCTGCGCAGGTGCAGGTTGGCGACCAGCCACGGGGCGTGCATCACCTGCGCCGCCGCCTGCGTCAGCGCGGCCGGCGGTGCGGCGACGATGCGCGCGGCCACGTGCAGCGGCAGGGCAATGACCACCTGACGCGCGAGCCAGCGCTCCTGGCGCGGTGCAGCGCCAAAGCGCAGGACATCGAGCGCGACCTCGTGGCGCAGCGCCTCGATGCGCCGCACCAATGCGCCAGACTGCAAACGCTCGCCCAACGGCGTCGCCAGGCGGCGCGTCAGCCAGGCATTGCCTTGCGGCCACGTGAAGACGGCTTCGCGCTCGGCCGCCACGGCCACGCCCGGCGCCTGAAAACCGTGCCGGCTGGCGAAGTAATGCAGGCCGGCCCAGGCCGAGACGGCAGCGCTGTCGGCGCCGTAGTCGTCGCGGCATGAGTAATCGAGGAACCAGCGCAGCGCGGAATCGTCGAGCCCCTCGCGGTCAAGCCAATGGGCAAAGGTGGTGGCGTCGAGCGTGGCGGCGTCAGCGCTCCAGCCGGCGCGGTGGCTCGGGATCGCAAAGCGCAATTCGCGCGCCGCCTTCGCCACGAGCTGCGAGAAGCGCTGGTACTGGCGTTCGCGGGCCGAGCCGGGCGCCGCCGGTGGCAGCAGACCCTCGACCCATTGGCCTTCAACCCAGAGCCTCTCCTGCGGGCTGTGGCTGAGATGGCGCTCGTCGGGCACCGTGCGGCCGGCCACGCTGCGCAGCAGGCCGAGTTCGTGCAGCCACTCGCTGACCTCGTGCGCGTCGGGCCCCGGCAGCGGCAGGTAATGCGCGCCCAAAGGGCAGGCGATGCCGGCCATCGTGTGCCCGCGGGCGTTGCCGCCGGCCTCGTCTTCTAGCTCGAAGACCTGCACGTCGTCGATGCCGGCGCGCTGCAGCGCGCGTGCCGCCGCCAGGCCGGCCACACCAGCGCCGACCACCGCGACGGCGCAGCGCCGGGTCGCGTCCGCTGCGAACGCCGTCACTTCGCGCAGACGGTGGCCGCGTTCGTGCGCGCTACCGAGCCAGCCGCCGTCGAACCGCGCCGGCGCGTCACCACGACAAGCGGCCAACGCCAGCGGCGCAGCCAGCGCGGCGCGGCGCGTCAGGCCGGGTGTCATCGGTGGACCTGGCCCCACTCTTCCTCGAACAACGGCACCAGCGCCTGGTTCGACAAACGGTTGACCGCCGCCGGCACACGCGCCATGTCGGGCGGGAACTGCAGCAACGCCGGGATGCCGGCTTGGGTGAGAAAGCGCAGGCCTTCGGGCAGCGCCGTGGGTTCGCGCCAGGGCCTGCGGCTGGCGATGATGAAGCCCCATTCGCCGAAGCTCGGCACATGGGCGTGGTACGGCGTGGCCGTCAGGCCGACTGCCTCGATCGTCGTGGCCACGGTCCAGAAGCTGCGCCGTGCGATCAGCGGCGACGTGGTCTGGATCACGGCGTAGCCGCTGGCCGCCAGGTGGCGATCGATCAATGCATAGAAGCTGGTGGTGTAGAGCTTGCCCAGCGAAAAGTTGCTCGGGTCGGGGAAGTCGACAACGATGATGTCGAAGATTTCCTCGTGGCTTTGCAGCCAGGCGAAGGCATCGGTGTTGACGACCTTGAGCTTGGGTGAGTCGTAGGCGTTGCCGTTAAGGCGCCGCAGCCGCGGTTCGCGCGCAAACAGCTGCGTGATGTGCGGGTCGAGCTCGACCAGCGTGACCTGCTCGACGCTGGCGTACTTCAGGACTTCGCGCAGCGCCATGCCGTCGCCGCCGCCCAGGACGGCCACCCGCTTGGGCGCGCCATGCGCGGCCATCGCCGGATGCACCAGGGACTCGTGGTAGCGGTACTCGTCGCGCGAATCGAATTGCAGATTGCCGTTGAGGAACAGGCGCGCGCCGCCATGGGCGTCGGCCGTGACCACGACGCGCTGATAGTCGCTGCTGGCCGCGTGCACGACACCCTCGCCGTAGAAGCGATCTTCGGACCAGCTGGTCAGGCGGTCGGCGCCGAGGGCGGCGGCGCACAGCGCGGCAACCACCAGCACACAGGCCAGCACATGCGCGCCGATGCGACGCAGCTCGGCCCGGAACAGCCACAGCGCCCAGGCAGCCACGCCAGCGTTCATCAGCCCGAACACCACCCCCGTGCGGATCAGGCCGAGTTGCGGCAGGAACAGCAGCGGGAAGGCCACGGCCACGGCCAGCGCGCCGAGGTAGTCGAAGGTGAGCACCTGCGACACCAGTTCGCTCAATTGCCAACGCTCGCGAAAGTGCGACTTGAGGATGCGCATCACCAGCGGAATCTCGAGCCCGACCAGCGTGCCAACCAGCAGCACCATGGCGTACAGCAGCACCCGGAACGGCAGCGCGCTGCCCGCCTCGTGCAGCAGGCTGTGGGCCACGAAGAGCGCGGCCGGCATCAGCCCACCGATCAACCCGACCAGCAGCTCCACGCGCAGGAAGGTGGCCACCAGCTGGCGCACCACGAAGCGGCTCAGGTACGAGCCGATGCCCAGCGCGAACAGGTAGGCGCCGATGACGGTGCTGAACTGCAGCACCGAGTCGCCGAGCAACCAGCTCGCCAGCGTGCCCGCGGCCAGCTCGTAGAGCAGGCCGCACGCCGCGACGACGAACACCGACGCCAGCAGCGCGACTTCGGCCGGCGCGATGCCGGCGCCGGACTGCGCGCGCGCAGCCTCGGGAAGCGCGGACATCGCGCCCTCAGTTCACCGCTGCCGCGACGATCACGCCGATGGCCAGGCACATCGCGCCAACCACGATCGCCAGCGCCACATTCTTCTTCTCGACGATCTCGTCCCACAGGTTGTAGGGCGTGAGCTTGTCGATGATGAGAAAGCTGATCCAGAAGATCGCCACCCCCATCAGCGCGTACAGCATCGAGCCGAAGAAGACGCCGGGTTTCAACCATTCGATGCCCATCATGGGGAACTCCTTCAAGTTGTCAGGGGTCGTGAAAGTTACTTGTGGCCGCCGAACGAGCCGCCGCCCACGCGGCCCGTGCTCGCCCCCGAGCGCACACATTGCCGGTACTCGTTGCTGGCCTCGCCGAAAGTGGCGCGCAGTTCGTCGCAGTTGCTGCGGCTGCAGTCCTTGAGCATCACCACCAGAATCACCAGCACGACGACGCCAAGGATCATGCTCTTCACCACCGATGAGGCGCCACCGATGACCGGCGACGCGTCGCGCTGGATGGCGGCGCGACGCGCCTCGGGCAGCTTGAAGGCAGCCGCAATCACGTCGGCGTCGATCGCCTGGCCGGCCGACCAGGTGACTTCGTTGCCGGACTGTTCGCGGTTCAGGCGCTTCTTGCCGCTCGCGTAGTCGATGTTGTTCGTGCGCTGGCCGCGCTCGAGCTTCCAGTAGAACTCGCCGAGCACATAGGTGATGGCGCCGGCATAGCTGTAGAGCTTGCGGTAGTTGTCGTTGCGCCAGCGCACGCTGTCGCCGCTGCCCTGCGGCGTGCCCGTGATCGGTACGGCCCAGCTCCAGCCGTCTTCGGCGTCGACGAGGAAGGCGAATCCCTCGTTGCGGTTGTAGAGCAGGTACTCGCGCCAGAACACCTGTTCGTCTTCGGGGTCCTCGGCAATCTCGCAGCGCTCGGCGTAGCCGACCACCTGCCAGGGCTTGGGCGGGCCGCCCAGGGCCAATGACGCCGTGGCGCCGAGCGGCAGTTGCGGCTCGCCACCCGCGGCCTGCGGCGTGTCCTGGGCGTAATGCGCCAGATCGCCGCCGACGCCCTGCGATACATCGACCACCGCGCGGCATTGGTGGCAGACGATCGACTTGGTGGTGGCGAGCTTGAGCTCGATCGCCGTGCCGCAGCTCGGGCACGGCAGGCCGCGCGCGCCGACCGTTTTCTCGCTGGCGTCACGCAGACCGCTCAGGCTCAGCTCGGAGAGCGCGACGCCGCGGCCGACCGACCAGTGCACGCGGGCCGGGTCGGCGAAATCCAGGGTCGCGACTTCGTCCTGCGCGTTGCGCAGGTCGACCACCGTGAACTCGCGCTCGAGCTGCGGCGCAAACGGCAATTCGCCCTGTGCGGCCGCAACGCTGGCGCGCGTGACCGAGGCGACCTGCCAGCTGCGCCCGTCGAGCGTGAACCCCAGACCGACGCGCAAGTCCTCCACGTGCGGCAGTGGCGATGGCGCCGGCGCGCCGAAGGCCATGACGTAGCGGCCGTTGTCCTCCGACAGCCAGGCGCTCCTGGCCGTGTCGCCGCCGTCGAACAAGGCATGCCACTCGTTCCAGCTGCCTTGGGCGTAGCGCATCTGCAACCGGCCGACGAGCGTGAATGCCGCGCCCTGCCAGCGCCCGGCCACACCGAGCTGCAGCGGCGAGTGGTCGTCGAACAACTCGGCCGACTGGCCGATGCGCCGCAGCGCCTGGCCCTCGCGCGCCAGCGTGCTGCGGCAGAAGCTGCACACCGCCACCGGCGACGCGGCCGAGGCGAACTCGACCGGCGCGCCGCAGTTCGGGCATGCGGCGCGCCAGGCGCGCTGCGGTGTGTCTGCGGTGGCCAAGACTCAGTCGGTCGGACGGCGCCGGGCCGCCCCAAGCCGGCCGAGCCCCAAGGGTCCGCACAAGCGGGCCCCTTCGTGGCCCTCGGGGTGGCGAAGGCGCAATGCGCCAAGCCTGGGGGGACACATCTCTAGGTCAGCTTCTTCAGCAACTCGGCCTTCTTGGCGCCGAACTCCTCGTCGGTGAGGATGCCCTTGGCCTTCAATTCGGCGAGCTTCTCGATCGTGGCCATGACCTCGTCGGGCTTGATGCCTGCTGCCGCGGCCGCCGCGCCGCCGCCTTGCAGACCCTGCTGGAGGTTCTGCGCCAGCACCTGGCCCAAGGCGACGCCGGCGCCCAGGCCCATGGCGTCGCCGGCGATGCCACTGCCACCCCCGCCGCCGCCTGCAGTCATGCCAGGAATGGCCTGCCCGGTCTGGTACTGCATGAACTTGCCCATGTCGTTGCCGACCATGCCCATGCCGATGCGCTGGTCGAGCACCTTCTGCAGCTCTTCGGGCAGCGAGACGTTTTGCATCGTTACGACTTCGAGCGCCAGGCCGAGCTTGGCAAACTCGGGCGCCGTGACCGCGCGCAATTGCTTGGCGAATTCGACCTGGTTGGCGGCCAGGTCGAGGAAGGGGATGCCCGCCTCGGCCACGGCGTCGCTGATGTGCTGCAGCATCAACCCGCGCAGCTGGCCATCGAGGTCTGCGGCAGTGTAGGTGTCGCGCGTGCCTGAGATCTCGGTATGGAACAGCTTCGGGTCGGCAATCCGGTAGGCGTAGTTGCCGAAGGCGCGCAGGCGCACGGCGCCGAAGTCCTTGTCGCGGATCGTCACCGGCTGCGTCGTGCCCCAGCGCTGGTCGATCTGCTGGCGCGTGCTGAAGAAATAGACGTCGCTCTTGAACGGGCTCTCGAACAGCTTGTCCCAGTTCTTCAGGTAGGTCAGCACGGGCAGCGTTTGCGTGGTCAGCTTGTGCATGCCCGGGCCGAACACGTCAGCGACCTTGCCTTCGTTGACGAACACGGCAAGCTGAGATTCGCGCACCGTCAGCGAGGCGCCGTACTGGATTTCACGGTCGGCGATCGGGAACCGCCAGGCCAGCACGCCGTCGCCGGGCTCGACCCACTCGATGATGTCGATGAACTGTTTCTTGATGAAGTCCATCAGCGCCATGTCCGACTCCCTTCGAGCAGCCCGCGCTCGATGCGGGCGCGTCGGGATCATACGGCGGCTGCAATGAAACGGGCCCCGCGACGCTAGGGAGCGTCCGGGGCCCGTTGGCCAGGGTCGAGCGAGCGCTATTTGCGGCGCAGCTTCTGAATTGCGGCGATCTGCGCGGCCATCGCGGCGAACTCGCCCTGCGCGGCCGCAAAGTCGATGTCGCTCTTGGCGTTCTTCATCGCGTCCTCGGCCAGTTGCTTGGCTTCGAGGGCCTTGGCTTCGTCGAGGTCGTGGCCGCGGATCGCGGTGTCGGCGAGCACCGTCACCGTGCCGGGCTGGATTTCGAGGATGCCCCCGGCGACGAAGACGAACTCTTCTTCGTCGTTGTCGGCACGCATGATGCGCACCGCGCCGGGCTTGATGCGCGTGATCAGCGGCGTGTGGCGCGGGTAGATGCCGAGCTCGCCCATCTCGCCGGGCAGCACAACGAACTTCGCCTCGCCGGAGAAGATGCTGCCTTCGGCGGAGACGACGTCGACGTGGAGGGTCGCCATGCTGGCTCCTTATTGGATCTTCTTGGCTTTTTCGAACGCTTCGTCGATGGTGCCGACCATGTAGAAGGCCTGCTCGGGCAGGTGGTCGCACTCACCGGCGACGATCATCTTGAAGCCGCGGATGGTTTCCTTCAGCGGCACGTACTTGCCCGGGGTGCCGGTGAAGACTTCGGCGACGTGGAAGGGCTGGGACAGGAAACGCTGGATCTTGCGCGCACGCGACACCGCCAGCTTGTCTTCCGGGCTCAACTCGTCCATGCCCAGGATGGCGATGATGTCGCGCAGCTCCTTGTAGCGCTGCAGCGTGGACTGCACGGCGCGCGTCGTGCTGTAGTGCTCTTCGCCGACCACGTTGGGGTCGACCTGGCGGCTGTTGCTGTCCAGCGGATCCACGGCCGGGTAGATGCCCAGCGAGGCGATGTCGCGCGACAGCACCACGGTGGCGTCGAGGTGGGCGAAGGTGGTCGCGGGCGAGGGGTCGGTCAGGTCGTCCGCGGGCACGTAGACGGCCTGGATCGACGTGATCGAGCCGACCTTCGTGGACGTGATGCGTTCCTGCAGGCGGCCCATTTCCTCGGCCAGCGTCGGCTGGTAGCCCACCGCCGAAGGCATGCGGCCCAGCAGCGCCGAGACCTCGGTGCCGGCCAGCGTGAAACGGTAGATGTTGTCGACAAAGAAGAGCACGTCGCGGCCTTCGTCGCGGAAGCTCTCGGCGATCGTCAGGCCGGTCAGCGCCACGCGCAGGCGGTTGCCCGGGGGCTCGTTCATCTGGCCGTAGACCATCGCCACCTTGGACTCGCCCAGGTTGTCCTTGTTGACCACGCCCGACTCCATCATCTCGTGATAGAAGTCGTTGCCCTCGCGGGTGCGCTCACCCACGCCGGCAAACACCGACAGACCGCTGTGCGCCTTGGCGATGTTGTTGATCAGCTCCATCATGTTGACGGTCTTTCCCACGCCGGCGCCGCCGAACAGGCCGACCTTGCCGCCCTTGGCAAAGGGGCAGATCAGGTCGATGACCTTGATCCCCGTCTCGAGCAGTTCCTGCGACGGGCTGAGCTCGTCGTAGGCCGGTGCCTTGCGGTGGATGCTCATGGTCAGCGTCTGATCGACCGGGCCGCGCTCGTCGATCGGGTTGCCGAGCACGTCCATGATGCGGCCCAGCGTGGCGGTGCCCACCGGCACGCTGATCGCGGCGCCGGTGTTGCTGACCATCAGGCCGCGGCGCAGGCCGTCGCTGGATCCCAGCGCAATGGTGCGCACCACGCCGTCGCCGAGCTGCTGCTGGACTTCTAGCGTGAGCGCGGTGCCTTCGAGTTTGAGCGCGTCGTAGATGCGCGGCATCGCGTCGCGCGGGAATTCCACGTCGACCACGGCGCCGATGCACTGGACGATCTTGCCTTTGGC
>JANOPR010000056.1:0-7171 GCA_031421955.1 Burkholderiales bacterium | reverse complement strand
AGTACTTGTTATCAAGCAGGCGGTAGGCCCACGCAAAGCGCGCCTTGATCGCGGCAGGAATGGCCGGCTGCTTGAGATAGAACCACCAGGCACTGACGACACCCGCCACCGCGAGCCAGAACGGCAAGGTCATGACGCTGTGCAGCGCCATCGCCGCGGCCCCTTGGAAGGCCGTGCCCAGTGATGCCATCGCCGGATGGCGTGCAGCGTCGACGATGATCGAATCCTTGAAGAACTCACCGAACAGCATCGGACCGATGGTCCAGTAGCCGATGAATACCGAGGGCAGCGCCAGCAGGATCAGCGGCGCAGTGATGACCCAGGGCGACTCGTGCGGTGCGGCGTCGCGGTGGGCGCCGTCGTGGTGGTGGTCGTGCTCACCGGGGAAGGGCTTGTGGTGGAAGCGCTCCTCGCCGTGGAAGACCAGGAAGTACATGCGGAAGGAATAGAACGCTGTCACGAACACGCCGGCAGTGACGGCAAAGGCGGCGAATCCGGCGCCTGGCAGCTGGCTTGCACGCACCGCGTCGATGATGCTTTCCTTGCTGTAGAAACCGGCGAACAGCGGCGTGCCGATCAAGGCCAGCGAACCAATCAACGAAGTGATCCAGGTGATGCGCATGTACTTGCGCAGGCCGCCCATGTTGCGGATGTCCTGGTCATGGTGCATGCCGATGATCACCGAGCCGGCAGCCAGGAACAGCAGTGCCTTGAAGAAGGCATGCGTCATCAGGTGGAACACCGCCACCGAGTAGGCCGAGGCGCCCAGGGCCACCGTCATGTAGCCCAGTTGGCTCAGCGTGGAGTACGCCACCACGCGCTTGATGTCGTTCTGGATGATGCCGAGGAAACCCATGAACAGCGCCGTGATCGCGCCGATCACAAGCACGAACGACAGCGCCACGTCCGACAACTCGAACAGCGGGCTCATGCGCGCAACCATGAAGATGCCGGCGGTGACCATCGTCGCGGCATGGATCAGGGCCGAGATCGGTGTCGGGCCCTCCATCGAGTCGGGCAACCAGACATGCAGCGGGAACTGCGCGCTCTTGCCCATCGCGCCGATGAACAGGCAGATGCAGGCCACCGTGATCAGCATCCAGTCGGTGCCGGGGAAGACGATCCGCGACAACTCGCCTCCCTTGGCAAAGACTTCGGCGTAGTCGAGCGTGCCGGCGTAGGCCGCGATCAGGCCGATGCCCAGAATGAAGCCGAAGTCGCCGACGCGGTTGACGATGAAGGCCTTCATGTTGGCGACGATCGCCGTCGGTCGCTTGAACCAGAAACCGATCAGCAGATACGACACCAGTCCCACGGCCTCCCAGCCGAAAAACAGTTGCAGGAAATTGTTGCTCATCACCAGCATCAGCATGCTGAAGGTGAACAGCGAGATGTAGGCGAAGAAGCGCTGGTAGCCGGGATCCTCTTCCATGTAGCCGATGGTGTAGATGTGCACCATCAGCGAGACGAACGTCACCACCACCATCATCATCGCGGACAGGCCGTCGACGAGAAAGCCGACTTCCATCTTCAGGTTGCCCAGCACCATCCACTCGTAGATGGTGGCGTTGAACCGTGCGCCATCGACGACCTGCTTGAGGACCATGGTCGAGGCAATGAACGACACCAGGACGCCCAGGATCGTCACCATGTGCGCGCCGCGCCGGCCAATGCCGCGGCCGAAGAAGCCGGCGACGATGGCGCCGACGAGCGGCGCGAACGCGGCAGTCAGCAGCAGGTTCTGGGAGATCGATGCAGCCATGTGGGTCAGCCCTTCAAGCTGTCGAGTTCCTGCACGCTGATCGATTCGCGGTTGCGGAACAGCACCACCAGGATCGCCAGACCGATCGCCGACTCGGCCGCCGCCACCGTGAGGATGAAGAAGACAAACACCTGCCCGGCCATGTCGCCAAGGTAGTGCGAGAAGGCAACGAAGTTCAAGTTCACCGCCAGCAGCATCAGCTCGATCGCCATCAGCAGCACGATCAGGTTGCGCCGGTTGAGGAAGATGCCGATCACGGACAACGCGAACAGGATCGCGCCGAGCGAGAGGAAGTGCGACAGGGTCAGGGCGCCGGTCATGCGCGTTTCTCCGGCGTGTCTGGCGCTGCCGGCGGCGGCGCAGGCGGGGGCTCGACCACGGCCGCCATCTTGACCAGGCGCATCCGGTCGGCCTTCTTGGCACGCACCTGCTGCGACGCATCGAGGTGGCGTGAGTCCTTGCGGTCGCGCAGGGTCAACGCAATGGCCGCAATGATCGCCACCAACAGCAGGACCGCGGCGAGTTGCAGCGGGTAGAGATAGTTGGTATAGATCTCGACGCCAAGCAGCTTGCTGTTGCCGAGCTCTAGTTGCGCGGCGCTGAAGGGCTTGGCCTGCTCCAGATCGAAGCCGCCGCGCAGCACCAGCGTCATTTCCAGCGCAATCAGTGCACCGACCAGGCCGGCGAGCGGGAAATGGCGCCAGAAGTTGTGCCGCACGCTGTCGGTGTTGATATCTAGCATCATCACGACAAACAGGAACAACACCATCACCGCGCCGACATAGACCAGAACCAGCGCGATGGCCAGGAACTCGGCCTTGAGCAGCATCCAGACGCAGGCCGCGCTGAAGAACGCCAGCACCAGGTACAGCGCCGCATGCACCGTGCTGCGCGCGGTGATGACGCCGAACGAGGCGCCGAGCAGCACCGCAGAGAAGACGTAGAACAGCGCGGTGGTCGTATTCATCGTGCGCAATCTCTCATCGATAGGGTGCGTCGGCCGCACGGGCCGCCGCGATCTCTTTTTCGTAGCGGTCGCCGACGGCCAGCAGCATGTCCTTGGTGAAGTACAGGTCGCCGCGCTTCTCCCCGTGGTAGTCGAATATGTGCGTCTCGACGATCGAGTCGACCGGGCAGCTCTCCTCGCAGAAGCCGCAGAAGATGCACTTGGTCAGGTCGATGTCGTAGCGTGTGGTGCGGCGCGAGCCATCGTCGCGCACCTCGGACTCGATGGTGATGGCCAGCGCCGGACAGACCGCCTCGCACAGCTTGCAGGCGATGCAGCGCTCTTCGCCGTTCTCGTAGCGGCGCAGCGCGTGCAGGCCGCGGAATCGCGGACTCAGCGGCGTCTTTTCTTCGGGGTACTGCACCGTGATCTTGCGCGCAAAGAAGTGCCGGCCCGTGACGGCCATGCCCTTGAACAGCTCTGTCAGCAGGAAGCTGCTGGCGAAGTCCTTGACGGTGGTGAATGCAGACATCGTTATTACTCCGAAGCAGGCAACACGGTGCCCTGCCAAGCAAACGCCGCGGAGCCGGCTTTGCCGGTCCGCTGGCGTTGCCCCCTTGAGGGGGAGCGGCCGAAGGACGCAACGGGGGTGGTCATCATTTCCAGATGTTCCAGGGCGACTGGATCCACAGCCCGACCACCACCAGCCAGATCAGCGTGATGGGGATGAAGATCTTCCACCCCAGACGCATGATCTGGTCGTAGCGGTAGCGCGGGAACGTGGCCCGCACCCACAGGAACATCGTGACCACGACGAAGACCTTGAGGCCGAGCCAGATCCAGCCGGGTATCGCGTTAAACAGCGCCGAGTCGATGGGCGGCAGCCAGCCGCCGAGGAAGAACAGCACGCACAGCATGCTGACCAGGATCATGTTGGCGTACTCGGCCAGGAAGAACATGGCAAAGCTCATGCCCGAGTACTCGATCATGTGGCCGGCGACGATTTCCGACTCGCCTTCGACCACGTCGAAGGGATGGCGGTTGGTTTCGGCCAGGCCGGCGATGAAGTAGACGAGAAAGATCGGCAGCAGCGGCAGCCAGTTCCAGGACAGGAAGGTCAGGCCCATCGTGGCAAAGGAACCCCGACCCTGCTGCATCACGATCTCGGTCATGTTCATGCTGGCCGAGACCATCAGCACGACCACCAGGGCGAAACCCATCGCGATCTCGTAGCTGACCATCTGCGCCGAGGCGCGCAGCGCGCCGAGGAAGGCGTATTTCGAATTCGACGCCCAGCCGGCGATGATCACGCCGTAGACCTCCATCGACGTGATGGCCATCAGGAACAGCAGGCCGGCGTTGACGTTGGCCAGCGCCACCTCGGGGCCGAAGGGGATCACGGCCCAGGCGGCCAGGGCGGGCATGATCGTCATCACCGGGCCGAGGAAGAACAGCGCCTTGTTGGCCGCGGTCGGGCGAATGATTTCCTTGAAGATCAGCTTGACCGCATCGGCGATCGGCGTCAGCAGGCCGTAGGGCCCGACGCGGTTGGGGCCGGGCCGGATCTGTGTCCAGCCGATGGCCTTGCGTTCCCACAGCGTCAGGTAGGCCACGCAGCCCATCAGCGGCGCGAGCAGCGCAACGATCTTGATGAGGGTCCAGACCACGAGCCACAGCGTCGGGCCGAGCAGGTCGGTGCCCATCTGGTGAGTCCAGCTGAGGGCCGAGTCGATCATGCACCGGCCCTCTCGACGGTGATGGCGCCGAACATCGCACCGAGCATGGCCGTGCTCGGGTGACCGGCCGCAACGCGCAGTGCGTTATCGGCCAAGGTGGCGTCTTCGCGCGCCGGCAGCGTGGCACTGGCGGGGCCCTGCGTCACACGCACGCTGTCGCCGGGCTGCAGACCAAGCCGGCGCCACAGCGCGCTGGACACGCCGACGATCGGTGCCCGCGCGTCGGCCGTGGCTTGCAGCGAGGGCGCGCGTCGCACCAGTGCGTCGGCTGAGTAGATCGGCAGGTCGGCCACGCGTTCGAGCGCAGTCGACACCGGCATCGGGCTCATCGTCGCGGCGCCGCGGTTGTCGAGCCGGGTTGCCAGCGTGTCCAGGTCGCCGAGCGCCTCGGCACGGACCTCTTCGACGCAGGCCTGCTCGAAGCCCGCCAGGCCGAGCAGGTTGCCGAGCACGCGCAGCACCTTCCAGGCCGGGCGGGTTTCGCCCAGCGGGCGCACGACGCCGTGGAAGGATTGCGAGCGCCCCTCGGCGTTGACGAAGGTGCCCGCGGTTTCACTGAACGGCGCCGCCGGCAACAAGACATCGGCGAACTCGGCGTTGGCATCCTTGAACGGACTCAGCGACACGACGAGCCCGGCGCTCTGCAGGGCCGCGCGCGCGGCGGACGCATCGGCCGCGTCGAACGCCGGCTCGACGCCGAGCAACAGCAGGGCCTTCATCGGCTGCGTCAACATCTGACCAGCATTCAAGCCACCCTCACCCGGCAGCGCATTCACGAGCTGCGCGCCGACGCTGTTGGCCGCCTCACCGAAGTAGCCGACCGTCGCGCCGGTCTCGGCCGCGATCCATTGCGCCAGTGCCAGCAGTACCGAAGCCTGAGGATGCTGGGCAGCGGCGTTGCCGAGGAGGACGGCCTTGTGCTCGCCGCTGAGCAGCGAGTCGGCGATGGCTTGTGCGGCAGCGCCGGCATCGGCCGGCGCCGGCGCAGCGATGCCCTTGGCCTTGGCAATGGCCGCAGCCACCTGCGCCAGCGCGTCGGCCCAGCCGCTCGGCGCCGCGGTGAACTGCGTGGCCAGCGGCATCGCCCAGTCGTCGTGGACCGCATGCAGGCTGTGCAATTGCGCGCCGCGGCGGACGGCCTGGCGCAGGCGCTGCGCGAACAAGGGGTGGTCCTTGCGCAGGAAGGAGCCGATCACGAAGGCCCGCTGCAGCGTCGACAGCGAGGCGATCGGCGTGCCGAGCCAGCGCGCCTGGCCTGCCGCGGCACGGTTGGAGAAGTCGGCATGCCGCGTGCGGTAGTCGATGTTCTCGCTGCCCAGCCCACGCACCAGCTTGGCCAGCAAATGCAGTTCCTCAACCGTCGCATGGGCCGATCCGAGGGCCCCGATGGCGGCCGCGCCGAACTCGCCCTGGATGCGCTTCAAGCCATCTGCGACATAGGCCAGCGCGGTGTTCCAATCCACCGCCTGCCAAGCGCCCCCCTGCTTGATCATCGGCTGCGTCAGTCGATGCTCACCGTTGAGCGCCTCGTAGGAGAAACGGTCGCGGTCGGCGATCCAGCATTCGTTGACGGCTTCGTTTTCCAGCGGCACCACGCGCATGACCTGGTTCGTCTTGACCTGCACGATCAGGTTGGCGCCCGCGCTGTCATGCGGACTGACGCTCTTGCGGCGCGACAGCTCCCAGGTGCGTGCGCTGTAGCGAAACGGCTTGCTGGTCAGCGCACCGACCGGGCAGATGTCGATCATGTTGCCCGACAACTCGGAGTCGATGGTGTCGCCGAGCATCGTGGTGATCTCGCTGTGCTCGCCGCGGTGGATCATGCCCAGCTCCATCACGCCGGCGACCTCCTGGCCGAAGCGGATGCAGCGCGTGCAGTGGATGCAGCGCGTCATCTCTTCCATCGAAACGAGCGGGCCGACGTCCTTGTGGAAGACGACGCGCTTCTCTTCCTGGTAGCGCGAGGCCGAGCCGCCGTAGCCGACCGCCAGGTCCTGCAACTGGCACTCACCGCCCTGGTCGCAGATGGGGCAGTCGAGCGGGTGGTTGATGAGCAGGAACTCCATCACCGATTGCTGCGCCTTCAGCGCCTTCTCGCTCTTGGTGCGCACGATCATGCCGTTGGTGGCCGGCGTGGCACAGGCCGGCATCGGCTTGGGCGCCTTCTCGACTTCGACCAGGCACATGCGGCAGTTGGCCGCGATCGTGAGCTTCTTGTGATAGCAGAAGTGCGGGATGTAGGTACCCGCCGCGTCGGCCGCATGCATGACCATGCTGCCCTCGGCCACGCTGACCGGTTTGCCGTCGAGGGTGATTTCAATCATGAAACTTGTCGCGCAGCGACACCGTTCTCACCCTCCCCCGCTGGGGGAGGGCCGGGGGCGAGGTGGGAGTTTCGAGCCGCACGCGGCGAGCCCACCGAGCGGTTCCGGCATGCAGGCCGGAACGCGCACTGCAAGTGGGGGCCGGCAGGCGAAGAGAAGAGTCAGACATGCGCAGACACCACGCAAGTCTTGTGCTCGATGTGATGCACAAACTCATCGCGAAAATGCTTGATCATCCCGCGCACCGGCAGCGCCGCTGCGTCGCCCAGCGCGCAGATCGTGCGGCCCATGATGTTCTCCGACACCGAGTTCAAACGGTCGATGTCTTCCATGCGCCCCTTGCCATGCTCGATGCGGTCGACCACGCGCCACAGCCAGCCGGTGCCCTCGCGGCACGGTGTGC
>JANOPR010000055.1:0-7300 GCA_031421955.1 Burkholderiales bacterium | reverse complement strand
GGCGTCTCCGGCGCACGGTGCACCTGAAGCTCGAAGATGTCCGGGCGCGCGTAGTGCCCGGCAACGTCGAGCGTGCGCCGGGAGGGCGCGACGCGCGCAATGTCGATCTCGGCATACAGGATGCCGGCCTCGCGGCGCAACGGGCCTGCGACGACCTTGCCCGTCGGATCAACCACCACCGAATCACCGTCATTGATCCATTCCTCCGGACCGGGGAACAGCGCTGCGCGGGCCGGGAAGTCTTGCGCAATGTCACTGGCCCGCAGCGCGGTGCCGCTGCCGACCACCCAGCAGCGGCCTTCGAGGGCGATGTGGCGCATCGTGGCGAGCCAGCCGTCGCCGCTGTCGTAGGTGGGCGCGACGTAGATCTCCACGCCCTGGGCGTAGAGCGCGTAGCGCGCTAGCGGCATGTAGTTCTCCCAGCAGACGAGACAGCCGACGCGGCCGGCAGGCGTGTCGACGACGCGCAACCCGGATGCGTCGCCCAAGCCATGAACCATACGTTCCGGGTTGGTCGGCATCAACTTGCGGTGCCGGTTGAGTAGCTTGCCGTCGGGGCCGATAACGACGACGCTGTTGTAGAGCGTCCCGCCGCCACGTTCCCGATCCCGCTCGTTGATGCCGCAGACGATCGTCACGTGGTGGGCGCGCGCCGCCTCGCGCAGTTCGGCCAGGTCGCCGGCACCGACGTCCACCGCGTTGGCGAGCAAGCGTGCGTGCAATTGGCCCATGACGGCGCCATCCCTGCCTGCCGCGAGCCGCCATATCCAGGACGGGTAACCTGCAATGAACGACTCGGGAAAGACGATCAGCGACGCCCCTGCCGCTGCGGCCTCGGCGACCCATTGCACGGCCCTGGTGATCGTGGCGCCACGATCGAGCAAGACGGGGGGGCGCTGAATGATGGCGATCATCGTCATGGGGTCTTTCCTGGGCAGGAATTGCCCGACAGGGAGAGCTTGCGCGAGACGGGGCGCACAGACCAGTCCAGAATCTGAAGTGTTTACGCTCCGGGGGCAATGCAATGGAAAACACCTACGGCCAGTTCTGCACCGTCGCCAGGGGCGCCGAGGTCTTGTGCGAGCGATGGACGCCGCTGGTGGTGCGCGAGTTGCTGTGCGGCAGCAAGCGCTTCAACGACCTGCATCGCGGCGTACCGCGAATGTCCACCAGCCTGCTGACGCAGCGGCTGCGTCGCCTCGAAGAGTTCGGTGTCGTGCGCCGCGACGCCGTCGGCAAGGTCTGGGAATACAGCCTCACCGAGGCGGGCGAGGACCTTCGACCCATCGTCATGGCGCTCGGCCATTGGGGTGCGCGGTGGATTGGCAGCCGCCTGCGCGACGATGAACTCGATGCCGGCTTGCTGATGTGGGACATGCGCCGATTCGCGTGCATTCCAGAGTTCCCGCCCCGCCCCGTGGTCATCAACTTCCAGTTCCGCGACGCACGGGCGGGTGAGCGCGCCTGGTGGCTCGTCGTGGAGGACGGCGTGGCCGACCTGTGTCGCGACGACCCCGGGCGCGAGCTGACGCTCGTGGTGGATGCTTCGGTGCGCGCCTTGACCGAAGTCTGGGCGGGTGACCGCACGCCTCAAGAGGCCCTTCAATCGCGCGAGATCCGTGTTGACGGGGCCAGGCGCGAGGCGCAAGACCTGTGGCGTTGGCTGGGCACGAGCGCGTTCGCCCCGACACGCCGCGCCGCAGGTCGGATGGCCGCGAGCGGCCAATCTGTGGCGGTCTAGCGGGTTGGCCGCAGGCCCCGGCCGCGACGGCACCGGGTGGTCGCCCGAGAGTCGCTGGCCGCCACAAGCCGCTGCCCGGTTGCGACTGAATGCCCCAGGGCATGAAGCGGCCTATGCCGCCTCGTCCCGATTGCCGCGCAGCAACTGGTCGATCAGCCCGTCCTTCTCGCTCCACTGCTGCTCGACCCAGGCGCTGATGCGCTGGCGGTAGGCCTTGTCGCCGATGGGATCGCTGCCGAGCACCTCGGCCGGGATCCCGCGCTGTTGCACGCGCACGATCACGTGGTCCAGACGCCCGCAGAGCAGGTCAGTGAAGCTGGGCGTGCCCTGCGGGTAGACGATGGTCACGTCGAGCAGGGCCTCGAACTGCTCGCCCATGGTGGCCAGCGCGATGCCCAGGCCGCCGATCTTGGGTTTCAGCAGGTGGCGGTAGGGGCTGGCCTGCAGCGCCTGCTTGGCCGGCGTGCGGCGCGTGCCCTCGACGAAGTTGATCACGCTGGTGGGAATGCGCTTGAACTTCTCGCAGGCCTCGCGCGTGGTCTGCAAATCACTGCTGCGCGCGCCATGGCCGCGGCCGCGCTTCATGAACGGGAAGTCCAGCGCCCACCAGGCCAGGCCGATCACGGGCACCCAGATCAGCTCCTGCTTCAAGAAGAACTTCAGGAACGGAATATGGCCGTGGAAGATGCGCTGCAGCACCAGGATGTCGACCCAGCTCTGGTGGTTGCTCGACACCAGGTACCAGCCGTGCGGGTGCAGGCCGTCGACGCCCAGCACATCCCAGCGCGCCGCCGGGCGCACCGCGCGGATCCAGGCGTTGTTGGTGGCAACCCAGGTCGAGGCCAGCGCATTCAATGCCCGGTCCGCCGCACGGCGCACGCCCGCCACGGGCAGCAACAGCTTCAGCAGCGCGGGCGGCACCAGGCTCGCAGAGACCAGCAGCGTATTCAGGCCCAGCAACAGGCCCGTGGTGGCGCCGCGCAGGGGGGCGGGCAGGTGTGAAAGCATCGAGGCGGTGGTTGGATGACCCGTGTCGCCGCTGCGGCGGCCACGGGCCATTCTGCTTTACGCGCGCGGCGTCGGCGCAAACAGCCGCTGGGCATGCAGCCCCAGGCCCTGCGCCACGCTGGCGAAGCGGTCGCCACGCACCATCCTTGCGGCGGGGCAGACGGCGGCCAGGCGTTGCGCCAAGGGTGTGAGTCCGGTCGACCCGCCCGTGAGGTAGAGCGCATCCACCGCGTCGGGGCCGACACCGGCCTGACGCAAGGTGTCGCTTGCGGCATCGACGACGCGCTCGAGGTCCGCGCCGATGGCGTCGATGGCGCGCGCCTGCGTGAGCATGACAGCCAGGCCCGATTCGATGGCGTCGAGCGCCAGGTGGGCCTGGCCGCCATCGGCGACGTCGATCTTGCCCTGTTCGGCCAGCGCGGCCAGCGCATGCCCCAGGCGTTGCGTGACCACGCGCATCAGGCGCTCGTGCTGGCGTGCATCGCCGTAGAAGTCGCGCATGCGCGCCAGCTCGGCAACCCGACGCGGGATGTACACGGTGTTGATCAGGTGCCAGGTCGCGAGGTCGAAGTAGACCCGGCTCGGCACTTCGCGCGGCGCCAGTCCCTCCACGGCATAGAACACGGCCGTCGGCATGGTGGGGTGGCCGGGCTCGATCTCCAATAGCTGCACCGCGCCGCCCGGCATGTTCGCCGCGGGAACGGCGATGCCGGAGTTGGAGGTGCCGAAGTCGATGGCGCAGTACATGGCGGGCTCATGTTGGCAGAGGGCGCGCAGTGTAGCCATGGCAAAGTCGGCGAAGCGCGCGCCGGGCCCTGGTCGGCATGCGAAGGCGCGACCGCGCGCTACAGTCCACTGCATGGCGTATAAACTGCACTACTGGCCGACGATCCAGGGGCGTGGCGAATTCGTGCGGCTGGCGCTCGAAGCGGCCGGCGCACCCTATGTGGACGTTGCACGCGGTGCCGAAGAGGCGGGGCAGGGCGTGCCGGCCATGCTCCGTCAACTCGAACGCGACGATCTGGCACAGCCGCCGTTTGCACCGCCGTTCTTGAAGGATGGCGCGGTCGTGGTCGGACAGACTGCCACCATCCTGCAGTACCTTGCACCGACATGGAAGCTGGTGGGCCGCAGCGAACAGTCGCGCATCTGGACGCAGCAAATCCAGCTGACGATTGGCGACATGGTGGCCGAGGCGCACGACACGCACCACCCGCTGGGACCTGGGCTTTACTACGAGGACCAGAAGCCCGAGGCGTTGCGTCGCACCACTGATTTCTGTCGCAGTCGAATGCCCAAGTTTCTGCAATGGTTCGAGCGCATCGTCGTGCGCAACCCGGCCGGTTCGCGTTACCTGGTCGGCGGCAAGTTGAGCTACGTCGACCTCTCGCTCTTTCAGCTCATCGAAGGCCTGCGCTACGCCTTTCCGAGCGCGGCCAAACGCCACCTGGCCGAGACACCCGGCATCGTGCAACTGCATGACCGCGTCGCCGCGCTGCCCAGGGTGAGCGCCTACCTGCACAGCGCGCGCCGCATTCCGTTCAACGAGCTGGGCATCTTCCGCAGGTATCCCGAGCTCGACATTCAATAGCACCGTCACGTAGGAAGAGTCCCATGAACGAACCCGCCCAAGCGCCCCCATTGCCGGACCACTTGTCCACCGACCCGCGCAGCCCGCATCACGTGGCTGCGGTGTTCGAGCGCAACGTCGGCATCCGCCTCAACGGCAAGGAGCGCTTCGATGTCGAGGAGTACTGCCTCAGCGAGGGCTGGATCAAGGTGCCTGCAGGCAAGACCCTGGACCGCAAGGGCCGCCCGCTGCTGATCAAGCTGAACGGCCAGGTCGAGGCGTTCTATCGCTGATGTCAGCTCATGGGCTGCGGCCCGATGCCTACCGAGTCCTCGGCCAACTCAGGCGGCAGGCCCGGCCAGCGCCGCGTAGCCCGGCCGGATATCGAACTCGAGCCTGGCGTGGGCCAGGCGCAGCGCCGCCTCCACCTGCGCCGGCGTTGCCGCCGCGGCGAATATGAACCCGAGGTAGCTGCCGCCGTCGGGCGGCGGCGCCACGAACTGCCCGACTTCGGCCGTCAGGGTCACGCCCGTGATGCCCGCCACGGCGCGCGCCGCCACGAGCCCGCGCACGCCGCCGTAAATCCCCGGCCGCGGGATCGGGATCATCATCACTCCGGCGCCCGCGCGCGCGCCGGCATCGCCATGCGGCAGCGCCACCGGCAGGCCCACCAGCCCGCGCAGGATCAGCTCCTCCAGGCTCATCCCGAGCGAATCGGTCAGCACGCGAGCGCACAGCCCGCCGATCGAGCGCGGCGCGATCTCGAGCAGCCAGATGCCGCCGTGTTCGTCGACGCGCGCTTCGGCGTGGATCGGGCCGCTGTGCAGCCCCGCAGCGCGGCAGGCGCGCGCCACTTCGTCATGGATGCCTTGCTGCAGAGCCGGCGGCAGGCGCGAGGGCGTGACATAGAGCGTCTCTTCGAAGTACGGCCCGTCGAGCGGGTCGGGCTTGTCGAACAGGGCCAGCGTGGTGAGCTCGCCGCGGGTGAGGCTGCCTTCGAGCGCGAACTCCCGCCCGGGGATGAAGCGCTCGATGACCAGGCCCAGCGCCGCGGCGTCGCGGTCGGCCCGGGCCTGGACGGCGCGCACGCGCTGCACGGCCTGCAGCAGCGAGGCTTCATCGTCGGCGCGGATCACGCCGCGGCTGCCTGCAAGCCGCCGGGCCTTGACGACCACGGGAAAGCGCAGCGCGGGCCGCAGGCTGCGCGCGTCAGCGTCGCTGGGCAGGTGCTGGAAGTCGGGGCAGGGCAGGCCCTGTGCCTGGAGCAACTGACGAAAGGCCAGCTTGTCGCGCACGCTGTCGACGGCCTCGGCGGCGTTGCCCTTCAGCCCCAGGCGCTGGTTGAGCAGCGCGGCCAGCGCCAGGCCCGCGTCATCGACCGCGAGCACGGCATCGAAGACGCCGCCGGTCTCGCGCAGCACGGTGTCTGCCGCGGCTGCGGGCTGGTCGAAATGCAGCGCCATGACGGGTGGCAGGCCCCAGGCCGGCGCGAGGCGGTGGCAGTGGTCGGCCGCGGCGACGATCTCGACGCCGAGCTTGCGGGCCGCGGCCACGAAGTCGTGGTTGCGGTAGCCAGCGGCGGGCAGCAGCAGCAGCACACGCGGGGTCATCAAAGGCTCTCGGAGGGGCGCGCGCTGCAGTTCGCGCAGTGGGGTGCGTCTGGCCGCGGGGCTTACTTCGCCTTCGGCCGCTGGGCGAAGGGCACTGCGCCGGGCTCGCGGCTGGCCCCCGCGGCCTGCATGCGTGCGAGGTAGTCGTTCCACAGCTTGTCGCGCTCGCTGCCGAGCCAATACAGGTATTCCCAGGAGAAGATGCCGGTGCTGTGACCGTCGGAGAAGGTCGGCTGCACCGCGTAGTTGCCAACCTGCTCCAGCGCCGCAATGTCGATCTCGCGCATGCCCACCTGCAGCACCTCTTGCCCATCGCCATGGCCGCGCACTTCGGCCGAAGGCGAATACACGCGCAACATCTCAAAGCTCAACTCGAAGCGCTGGCCGTCAGAGAACGCCACCTCCATCACACGCGACTTCTGGTGCAGCTTGATGTCGGTGGGGTAGGGATTCTCCATGCGGGAAAGTATAGGACCGGACCGCGCGCCTCGACACGACCTCGTATCGCCAGCGGCCTGCGCAACCAGCCATGCCGGCTGCGCAGCGCCGCGCCAGCGCGTAGACTGTGCCGACCATGTCCGACCTGCGCCGTGAGCACCAGGCTGTGGCTGCCGTAGAGCAGCGGGCTGCGGCCATCGAGGCCGCGCTCGAAGCGCGCGGCCTGCAGGCCGGCGAGTTCATCGTGCAGGCCACGCATCTGGCCGAGGAAGTCTGGGTGCCGCAGAACGGCGCCCGCGTGGTCGCCAAGGCCTGGACCGATGCGGCGTTTCGGCAGCGGCTGCTCACGAACGGCATCGCCGCGGTCGCCGAACTCGGCATCGAGATGCCGCGCCATCACCGCCACCTGGTCGTGCTGGAAAACACGCCGACGATTCACAACGTGATCTGCTGCACCCTGTGCTCCTGCACCGCGTTCACGGTCATCGGCCTGCCGCCCGATTGGTACAAGGACCTGGAGTACCGCGCGCGCGTGGTCCGCGAGTCGCGCACCGTCCTGAAGGAAATGGGCCTGGAGCTCGCGCCCGAGGTCGAGATCCGCGTCTGGGACACCACCGCCGACACGCGCTACATCGTGCTGCCGCTGCGGCCGCCTGACACGGCGGGCTGGTCGCAGGAGCGGCTGGCCGCGATCGTGACCAAGGACTCGATGATCGGCGTGGCGCGCCTGTAGCGGCCAGGAGAGGGCGCAAGCATGGACGGCATCCACGACCTCGGCGGCAAGCAGGGCTTTGGCCCGGTGCGCCACTCGCCGACGGCGCAGACCTTTCATGCGGCGTGGGAGAAGCGCGTCAATGCGCTGTACTCGCTGGCGGTCAGGCAAGGCGTGTTCAACATGGACGAGTACCGCCACGCCATCGAGCGCATGGAGCC
>JANOPR010000054.1:0-7874 GCA_031421955.1 Burkholderiales bacterium | reverse complement strand
ACCAGGCCGAATCGACGAAGGTGTCCATCGTGTCGGTTTCGCGCTGCGAGGCGGCGCCGCATTTCGGACAGGCGACATCGAGGAACGCGGCGTGCTTGCGCAGCGGGTTGCCGCTGCCGTCGGGGATCAGGCCTTCGGGCAGCACGACCGGCAGGTCGGCCTCGGGCACCGGCACGTCGCCGCAGGCGGGGCAGTGGATGATCGGGATCGGCGTGCCCCAGTAGCGCTGGCGGCTGATGCCCCAGTCGCGCAGGCGCCAGGTGGTTTGCTTCTCGCCCAGGCCTTTGGCGGCCAAGTCCTGTGCTACCGCATCGATGGCTGCTTGGTAGCCCAGGCCGTCGTACTTGCCGGAATTCACGCACACGCCGGCACCTTTGAGGCCATACCAAGGCATCCATTTGCTTGTCGTGAACTGCTCATGGGCCAACAGCTCGCGAATGTTCGCCAACGTGGACGCGGGCAAATCCGAGCGCAGCAACTGCTGACGCTGAGCAATGACCTGATTCGATTCGACTACCTGTTTGATCGGTATGTCGTACTTGTTTGCGAACGCGAAGTCGCGCTCGTCGTGCGCCGGCACCCCCATCACGGCGCCGTCGCCGTAGCCCATCAGCACGTAGTTGCCGACCCAGACGTCAATGCGGTCGCCCGTGATCGGATGGTTGACGGTGAGCCCGGTAGGCACACCTTCCTTGTCCCTGGTCGCCAGCTCGGCCTCGGTGGTGCCGCCTTGCAGGCAGGTCTGGATGAAGGCCGCGACCTCGGGCCGTGTCCTGGCCGCATGCGCGGCCAGCGGGTGCTCGGGGGCGACGGCGCAGAAGGTCACGCCCATGATCGTGTCGGCGCGCGTGGTGAAGACGTACATCCTGCCCTCGCCGATCAAGGCGCCGCTGGCGTCGCGGATGTCGTGCGGGAAGGCGAAGCGCAGGCCTTCGCTCTTGCCGATCCAGTGTTCCTGCATCAGGCGCACGCGCTCGGGCCAGCCGTGCAGGTAGCCCGGGCTTGCCGGGTCGGCCACGTTGGCCAGCAGCTCGTCGGCGTACTTCGTGATCGCGAAGTAGTAGCCGGGAATCTCGCGCTTCTCGACCAGCGCGTCGGAGCGCCAGCCGCGGCCGTCGACGACCTGCTCGTTGGCGAGCACGGTCTGGTCGACCGGGTCCCAGTTGACGATCTGGGTCTTGCGGTAGGCGATGCCTTTCTCGAGCATCTTCAGGAAGAACCACTGGTTCCAGCGGTAGTAGTCGGGGTCGCAGGTGGCGACCTCGCGGGTCCAGTCGATGGCCATGCCCAGCGGCTGCATCTGGGCCTTCATCTCGGCGATGTTCTGTCGCGTCCAGGCCGCGGGCGGGACCTTGTTTTCCATCGCCGCGTTCTCGGCCGGCAGCCCGAAGGCGTCCCAGCCCATCGGCATCAGCACGTTCATGCCCTGCATCCGCAGCGAGCGGGTCAGCATGTCGTTGATGGTGTAGTTGCGCACATGGCCCATGTGCAGCTTGCCGCTCGGGTAGGGCAGCATCGAGCAGGCGTAGAACTTGGGCTTGCGGGGGTCCTCGACGACGCGGTAGGCGTCGCGGGCCTGCCAGTGCGCCTGAGCGGCGGCTTCGACTTCGGCGGGGACGTATTTCTCGTTCATGCGCCGATTGTAGAAGTGGGTTGAGCAGCCTCGAGGCGCGGCAGCACGGCCCGTGGCGCGTCGCCTACTTCGGCGCTTCGGTAATGAAGCCGATGCGGTTCAGTCCGGCCTTCTGGATCATGGCCAGCATCTCGGCGACCTGGCCGTAAGGCACCTTCTGGTCGGCGCGCAGTTGCACCTCGAGTTGAGGGTTGGCCTTGGCAGCGGCGCTCACGCGTGCCGCCAAGGCGTCGCGCGTGAGCGGCTCATCACCGTAGAACAGCCGGCCATCGCCGTCGATCGCCAGCGCGATGAAGGCCGGCGCGGTGGTCGGCGTGGCGCTGTCGGTCTTGGGCAGGTCGAGCTTCAGGCTCGAAGTCATCAACGGTGCCGTGATGATGAAGATCACCAGCAACACCAGCATCACGTCGATCAGCGGCGTCATGTTGATGTCGCTCATCGGGGCCGGACGCGGCGAGCGCTCGAGGCGGCCGAAACTCATGCCTCAGGCTCCCGGTGCGCGCTGCTGGTCCAGGCGCATCTCGCGCAGGTCATGCGCAAAGCCCTCGAGTTCGGCCTCGGCAGCGCCGACCCACTTGCCGAACAGGTTGTAAGCCAGCACCGCGGGAATCGCGACGGCCAGACCTGCGGCGGTCATGATCAAGGCTTCACCGACAGGCCCGGCGACGCGGTCGATCGTGATCGTGCCGGCGGCGGCGATGCTGGCCAGTGCATGGTAGATACCCCACACGGTGCCGAACAGGCCGACGAAGGGCGCGGTGCTGCCGATCGACGCCAGCAGCACCTGGCCGAATTGCAGGTGTGCCAGGCCGCGGTGCAGTGCGTCGCGAAGGCGTCGGGTGAGCTGCGAATCGAGGTGCGCACCGGTGTCGAGCGTGCCTGGTATGGGCGTGGCGGTGGTGGCGTCGAGCAAGGGCAGCAGCACCTGCTCGCGGTCGAGCGCAGCCAGACGCTCACGCCCTTCGACCAGCCCGGGCGCAGCCCAGAAGGCCGGTACCGCGCGCATCACATCGTGGCGCGCGCGCTGCAACACCCACACCTTCCACAGGATCGTCACCCAGGCACTGATTGACATCGCCAGCAGCAGCAGCGTGACAGCGCGGCCCACGCCGTCGCTCGCGTCCCAGAAAGTGCCGAAGCCATCCATGTGGTGCTCTTGTTCAGTTCAGGCCGAGGACATGCTCCATGCCGAACAGGCCGGCTGGCTTGTCGGCGAGGAAGCGCGCGGCGCGCAGGCTGCCCTGCGCGTAGTTGCTGCGGCTGGAGCTCTTGTGGGTGATCTCGATGCGCTCACCGGTGCCGCAGAACATCACGGTGTGGTCGCCCACGATGTCACCGCCGCGCACGCTGGCGAATCCGATGCTGCCGGGCCCCCGCTCGCCGGTGGCGCCTTCTCGGGCGTACACCGCGCAGTCCTTCAAGTCGCGATCGAGCGCGCCGGCCACGACCTCGCCCATCTTGAGTGCCGTGCCGCTGGGCGCGTCGATCTTGTGACGGTGGTGGGCTTCGATGATCTCGATGTCGTAGCCCTCGGCCAGCGAACGCGCGGCCATATCGAGCAGCTTGAAGACGACGTTGACGCCGACGCTCATGTTTGGCGCCATCACGATGGCGATGTCGCGGGCATGTTCCCTGATCGTGGCTTTCTGCGCTTCGCTGAAGCCGGTCGTGCCGATCACGGCCTTGACGCCGAGTTCGCGGCAGACTGCCAAATGGGCCAGCGTGCCCTCAGGCCGCGTGAAGTCGATCAGCACCTGCGCCCGGGCCAAGCTCGCACGCAGGTCCGCGCCGATGTCAAACGCGCCTGCCAGCGCGCAATCCGGCGCGGCGCTCACTGCCTCGATCAACATCTGGCCCATGCGGCCCGACGATCCAGCGACGGCGACCCGCAATGCCGGCAGGCTCATTGCGCCTCGAGCGGCGGGTACGGACGGTTGGCGCCCAAGGGCTGCGCCACGGCGGTGCTCTCGCCCTTGATGGGAGGCGGCAGTGCCTTGCGCTGCTCGTCGGTGAGGGCCAGCACCGGCTCGGGGCCACTGGCGCGCGATGCCCGGATCGAAGTCACGAATTCCTTCTCGGTGGGCAACTCCGGCGTTTCGAGGCGCTCAAGCACATCACCCTTGAAGTGGGCGACGATGCTGCGGCGCTGCGCAGGCACGCCCTGGCGACGCATGGTGAACACATAGTCCCAGCGGTCGCCATGGAAGGCGCTGGTCAGCAGCGGCGAGCCGAGCAGGTCGCGCACCTGGTCGCGACTCATGCCGGGCTTGACGCGTTCGGCGAGCTCTTGCGTGACCACGTTGCCCTGCATCACGTCGACGCGATAGGGGGTGATGGCGCCCAGCCAACGATCGGCCTGGGTCGAACTGCAGCCTGCGCTGGCGATGGTCAATGCCAGAAGGGCCCACAGGCCAGAGTGATCGAAGCGGCGGGAAGGTCGGGTGCGGAACATGGACAAACGCCTGGCGAATGCGGTCGCTGCGCTGCTCTGGCTATGATGCGGCGCATTCTAGCGGCCCGACCGTCACCGATGACCCACGCCGACGAACTCAAGAGCAGCGGGCTCAAAGCAACGCTACCGCGCATCAAGATCCTCGAGGTCTTTCAGCGCACGCAACAGCGGCACATGACGGCCGAGGACGTGTTCAAGGCGCTGCTGGTCGAGGGCGCCGACGTCGGCCTGGCAACGGTCTATCGAGTGTTGATGCAGTTTGAGCAGGCCGGGCTGCTGACGCGCAGCCACTTCGAGAGCGGCAAGTCGGTATTCGAATTGAACGAAGGCCAACACCACGATCACCTGGTGTGCCTGACCTGCGGGCGGGTCGAGGAGTTCTACGACGCCGAGATCGAAGCCCGTCAGCGCGCCGTGGCCCAGGTGCGTGGATTCGCACTGCAGGACCACTCGCTGGCCCTCTACGCCGCCTGCACCAAGCGCGATTGCGCGCACCGGCCCAAGTAAGCCGGTCACGCTGGGTCGTGCGGCTCGCCCAGGGCCTTCTGGTGCCTGCGCACGAATTCTGCGTAGGTGTCGATGCCTCGCAACTGCAGCACCGTGTTGCGCACGGCGGCCTCGACCAGTACCGCCAGATTGCGTCCGGCGTCGACGGCGATCACGACCTTTCGCACCGGCATTCCAAGGATGTCTTCGTACATCGGCTCATAGGGCAGGCGTTCGAACTCGCGCTCCAAGACTTCCTTGCGCACCATGTGCACCAGCAAGTTCAGCCGCATCTTTCTGCGCACCGCGGTTTCGCCAAAGATCGCCTTGATGTCGAGCAGGCCGATTCCGCGCACCTCGAGCAAATTGAGCAGCAGCTCGGGGCAGCGGCCTTCCAGCGTCGTCTGCGACGTGCGATAGAGGTCCACCGCGTCGTCGGCGACCAGGCCGTGACCGCGCGAGATCAGCTCGAGCCCGAGTTCGCTCTTGCCCAGCCCTGACTCGCCCGTCAGCAGCACGCCCAGCCCCAGGATGTCCATGAAGACGCCGTGGCGCGTGGTGCGCTCGGCGAACAGGTGACCGAGGTAGGTGCGCACGAGGTCGATGACATAGCCCGCCGACGCGGCCGTGACGAACAGCGGGATATCGGCCCGGTCGCACATCGCGACCAGTCGGTCGGGCGGCACCTGGCCGTCGGCGACGATAATCGTGGGAGGCTCGAGGGTAACGATGCGCGCAACGCGTCGCTCAATCACCTCGTCAATGTCTTCGCTGAGGTATGCCACCTCGCGCCGGCCCACGATTTGCACCCGGTACGGGTGGATGTAGTTCAGGTAGCCGACGAGGTCGGCCGCGGAGCGGGCGTCGCGTACGGCGGCTTCATCGAACCGCCGCTCGGGATGGGCGTGGCCTGCCACCCATTCCCATTGAAGGGCCTTGCGGTGTTTCTCGAACAGCGCCTCGGCGCTGATGGAGCTGGGCTTCACGTAGGGGAGCCCCGCAACGCGATCACGCCACCGACTTGAGCGGCTCCCAATCGGCAATCAGCTTGTGCAGCGCCGTCGCGGTGGGTTCGGCCTTCAGCCGCTCGCGCAGTGCACGGTCGGACAGCATCTCGGCGATCTCGGAAAGGATGTCCAGGTGCCGCTGCGTCGCCGCTTCGGGCACCAGCAGAAAGATCAACAGCGACACCGGTTCGTCGTCGGGTGCGTCAAACGAAATCGGCTGCTGCAGCCGCAGAACGGCCGCCAGCGGGTTCTTCAAGCCCTTGATCCGGCCATGCGGGATGGCCACGCCATGTCCCAGGCCGGTCGAACCCAGACGCTCGCGCGCGAACAGGTTATCTGACACGGTCGCGCGGGCGATCGCGTGCTGGTTCTCGAACAGCACGCCGGCATGCTCGAATGCACGCTTCTTGCTGGTCGCTTCAACGTCGACCATGACGTTGGAAACGTTCAGGATGGTGGCGAGTCGGTTCATCGTTGGAGATCCTTCCGTAAAGCACAACGCGCTAGGGCGCGCATGGCTGACGGCGGATGCAGTGACAAGGCGCCGAATTATAGGAATCGGTGCCAGCTATTCGACGCTCGTCGACAGGACGCGCTCCGGGTTGTTGCGATTTTGCTGCGCTGCCGCAGCCCGTGCGCCCCTGAACCGACACGAGTCACCTGACAGCCGCCATGAAGCACACGCTTACTTTCGTTTATGCGCTCTCTTCCAGACGCTTTGGTGACTCGTGATGATGGTCTTGCATGCGCCCCTTGTGGCGCATGACCTGGCGGTCAAGCTTGTCCATCAGGGTGTCGATCGCGGCGTAGAGATCCTCGCTGGCGTGCTCAACATAGATATCGCGCCCCTTCACATGCAGGGTGACTTCGGCTTTCTGTCGGCGTTCCTTCTCCCGCATCTTCTCCACGGTCAGCAGGACATTGACATCAACCACCTGGTCAAAGTGTCGAGTTACACGGTCCAGTTTCGTCAGCACATATTCGCGCAGGGCCGGGGTCACTTCGAGGTGGTGTCCGCTGATCGTCAGGTTCATCAGGTCCTCCTATGGGATGGTCGTGGGGATGCGGGGGGGGTACTGCGCGAGTGAAAGCATCGGATTCGGTGGCAGCACAACCAGTGTGCCGTCGACCGTGTCTCGCGACAAGGCGACAACCAACCCGCACGGCCATTTTCGTGCCGCATTGGTGAGAGATCGTTCCCGCATGGTGGCCATAGTGACACCAAATCAGCCGATGTTGCAGTGCCATAATCGATCGTCTTAGTCCGGTGAGAAATTCGGACCAGAGTCATTCGGGGTGACCGTCCGCTCCAGTGCTTCGCCGGCGTCCAAGTGGCGCCAGCATTCAGGGGTGGCACGGCCCGTCGATCATTCCTCACCCCGCCTGCTGCGCACTGGAGCCGTTTTCCATGCTCAACGTCTTTTCGCTGGTCAACGGCCGGCTCGTTCAGGAAGAGATCGACAGCCCCGATGCGCTTGCCGATGTCCATCCGGTGTGGGTTGACTTGGAGTCACCTGAGCCTGGCGAGAAGGAGTGGATCCGCGGCCGCTTCGGCATCAGCATGCCGGACAACATCGTCGATGACGACCTCGAGGAGTCGGCGCGCTTCTACGAAGAAGACAACGGTGAACTGCACATCCGCTCGGACTTCCTGATCGACGACGACGTGGCACCGCGCAACGTGCGCGTGGCGTTCATCCTGCATCAGCAGGTGCTGTTCTCTGTGCATGCCGAGGACCTGCCGGTGTTTCGGCTGCTGCGCCTGCGTGCGCGCCGTACCCCTACGCTGATCGAGGATGCGAAAGACGTCCTGCTCAATCTCTACGACGCCGACGCCGAGTACAGCGCCGACGCGCTCGAGGGTATCTATGACGCACTCGAAGCGGTGGGCGCCAGTGTGCTCAAGAAGGATGTCGATGACCAGGCTGCCGGCGCGTCGCTGGCCGCGATCGCCAAGGAAGAAGACCTCAACGGCCGCATCCGTCGCAACGTGATGGACACGCGCCGCGCGGTGAGTTTCATGATGCGCAGCCGAATGCTCAACGCCGAGCAGTTCGAGGTGGCGCGGCAAATCCTGCGCGACATTGACTCGCTGGACAGCCACACCGCGTTCCTGTTCGACAAGATCAACTTCCTGCTCGACGCGACCGTCGGCTTCATCAACATCAACCAGAACAAGATCATCAAGATCTTCTCGGTGGCCAGCGTGGCGCTGCTGCCGCCGACCATGATCGCAAGCCTGTACGGCATGAACTTCCGTCACATGCCTGAGCTCGACTGGAACTATGGCTACGCC
>JANOPR010000053.1:0-1827 GCA_031421955.1 Burkholderiales bacterium | reverse complement strand
CCGGCGCTGTGGCGAGGGTCCGACGGTTCGGCGTAGAAACTGTGCACGAAGTAGAACCAGGTGTCATCGGGCACCCCGGCCCACATCGGATGCGGCTGCGCCTGGCGCACGCGGTTCCAGCCCATCTGCGGCACCTTGTAGCGGCTGCCGTCGGGCTGGCGTGCACCTTCGAGCGCGAAACGCCGCACACGCCCCTTGATCAGCCCGAGCCCCGGCGTGTCCTGCTCCTGGCTGTGCTCGAGCAGCATCTGCATGCCCACGCAGACACCCATCAAGGGTTTGGCTTGCGCGGCCTCGACCACCGCTTGGCGCAAGCCGGAGTCGGCGAGCTCGCGCATGCAGTCGCGCATCGCGCCCTGCCCTGGCAGCACCACGCGCTCGGCCGCGCGCACGTCTTCGGGGCGCGCCGTGACGATGACTTCCAGGCCGCTGCCCTGCGCCACATGCATCACCGCCTGCGACACCGAGCGCAGGTTGCCCATGCCGTAGTCGACGACGGCGACGCGCCGGCTCATGTCAAAGCGATCCTTTGGTCGAGGGGATCACGCCGGCGCTGCGCGCGTCCAGGGTCAACGCCATGCGCAGCGCGCGACCGAAGGCCTTGAACACCGTCTCGCACTGGTGGTGTGCGTTGTCGCCCTTGAGGTTGTCGATGTGCAGCGTGACCAGCGCATGGTTGGCGAAGCCCTGGAAAAACTCGAAGGTCAGCTGGGTGTCGAAGCCGCCGACCATGCCGCTCTTGAACGGCACGTCCATGTGCAGGCCGGGGCGGCCGGAAAAATCGACCACCACGCGCGAAAGGGCCTCGTCCAGCGGCACATAGGCGTGGCCATAGCGCGTCAGGCCCGCCTTGTCGCCAACCGCCTGCGCCAGCGCCTGGCCCAGCGTGATGCCCACGTCTTCCACCGTATGGTGGCCGTCGATGTGCAGGTCGCCCCGGGCCTCGATCTCGAGGTCGATCAGGCCATGGCGCGCCACCTGGTCGAGCATGTGGTCGAAGAAACCGATGCCCGTAGCGAGCTTGGCGGCGCCGCTGCCGTCGAGATCGACGCGCACGCGGATCTGCGTTTCCTTGGTGTTGCGCTGGACTTCAGCGATGCGGTGGGTCGTCATCACGGGCTCGTGGCTAGGGACTGTTGCAGGGCGTCGATCATCAACCGGTTCTCCTCGGGCGTGCCCACCGTCAGTCGCAGGCAGTTGGCCAACAGGGGGTGCAGGCCGGCGATGTGCTTGACGAGCACGCCGCGCGCCTTCAGGCCCTCGAAGGCGTGCTTGGAATCGGGCACGCGCACCAGCAGCATATTGGCTTGGCTGGGGAACACCGTCACGCCCGGCAGCGTGGCCAGCGCAGCGGCCAGCTTCGCACGCTCGGCGCGCAGCAGCGCCGCCTGCGCGGCGAAGACCTCGGCATGCTCGAGCGCGAACAGCGTGGCTTCGGCGTTGAGCACGCTGACGTTGTACGGTGGCATCACCTTCTCGATCTGCTCGATCAGTGCGGTGGCCCCCGCCATGTAGCCCAGACGCACGCCGGCCAGGCCGAACTTGGACAGCGTGCGCATCACCAGCACATGCGGCTGCGCGGCCATGCGCTGCATCCAGCTGCGCGAGGAGAACGGCTGGTAGGCCTCGTCGAAAACCACCAGCCCGTGCTGCGCGCCGACCGCCGCCACGATGCGCTCGATCACGGCGTCGTCGAACAGATTGCCGGTCGGGTTGTTCGGGTAGGCGATGTAGGTCAGTGCCGGGCGCTCGCGCTCGATGGCCGCCAGCATGGCCGCCTCATCGAGTTCGAAGGTTGCACTCAGCGGCACGCCGACGAACTTCAGG
>JANOPR010000052.1:0-4613 GCA_031421955.1 Burkholderiales bacterium | reverse complement strand
TTGTGGCGGAAGCCGCCGGGGCGGTCGATCGTGCCCAGGATCGACATCAGGATCGACAGCGCGCGGATGGTCTGGAAGCCGTTGCTGTGCGCAGCCAGCCCGCGCATGGCGTGGAACGCCACCGGGTTGCCGGTGACGGTGTCGTACTCCTTGCCCCAGCAATCGGTCCAGGCGATCGGCAGCTCGATCTTCTGGTCGCGCGCGGTCATGCCCATCTCGTGCGCCAGGCGCCGGATCGTCGCGGCCGGAATGCCGGTGACGCCCTCGGCCCATTCGGGCGTGCACGGGGCCACGCGCTCGCTGAGCAGCGTGAATGCGGGCTTGACCTGGCGTCCGTCGTCGAGCGTGAACGTGCCGCGCAGCTGCGGGTCGACGCCCTCGGTGTGCGTCGGCACGGCCTTGGCGTGCAGCCGATCCCACCACAGCTTGTTCTGCGGGTACATCGGGTTGACCTCGGGACTGGCCTCGTCCTTGACGTGCAGGCCGAAGCTGTCGCTGGCTTCGTCGGCGTCGATCAGCTGGCCGGCATTGGTGTAGCGCACCAGGAAATCGCGGTCGTACAGGCCGGTGGCGATCAGTTCATGGATCAGCGCCAGCAGCAGCGCGCCGTCGGTGCCCGGGCGGATCGGCACCCATTCGTCGGCAATCGCCGAGTAGCCGGTGCGCACCGGATTGATCGAGACGAAACGCCCGCCCTCGCGCTTGAACTTGGCGATCGCGATCTTCAGCGGGTTGCTGTGATGGTCCTCGGCGGTGCCGATCATCACGAACAGCTTGGCGCGCTCCAGGTCCGGGCCGCCGAATTCCCAGAACGAGCCGCCGATGGTGTAGATCATGCCCGCGGCCATGTTGACCGAGCAGAAGCCGCCATGCGCGGCGTAGTTGGGCGTGCCGAACTGGCGCGCGAACATGCCCGTCAGCGCCTGCATCTGGTCGCGCCCGGTGTAGAGGGCGAACTTCTTCGGGTCGGTGGCGCGGATCTTGGCCAGTCGCTCCGTCAGGGTCGTGAACGCCTCTTCCCACGAGATCGGCTCGAACTCGGCGCTGCCGCGCTCGGCACCCTGCTTGCGCCGCAGCGGCTGGGTCAGCCGCGCCGGCGAGTACTGCTTCATGATTCCCGACGAGCCCTTGGCGCAAATCACGCCCTGGTTCAGCGGGTGGTCGGGGTTGCCGTCGATGTAGCGCAGCTTGCCGTCCTGCAGGTGCACGCGGATGCCGCAGCGGCAGGCGCACATGTAGCAGGTGGTGGTCTTGACCTCGCGCGAATCCGCAGGCGCGGTCGCGGTGGAGTCGTGCAACGGAGCAGAGGGCTGAGAGATCAAGGCGGCTCGCCGGTGGCGGATGCGCCCATCCTAGCCCTTTGAGCTGAGTGGCAAAAACGAATAATCCAGCTTTCTTTGACCTGAATCTCAGGTCACGACGTGCACCCGGGGCCGCATTGCCACCGTGCCGTGCTGTACGGGCCCGGGCGAGCGCGCTGCCGCCGCGGGCTGCGACCACAGGGGCGAGGCCGTGACCACTCGCCCACCACCACGATGGCCGGGCTGACCAGGCCTTCGCGTGCCAGCGTGCCCACCAGGCTGGCCAGCGTGCAGACCACCTGCCGCTGGGCCGGCGTATGGGCGCTGCAAACCACCGCCACCGGGGTCTGCGGCGCCATGCCCGCGACGCTGAGCGCAGCGACGATGGCTTGCATGCTCGACACGCCCATGTAGATGACCAGCGTCAGGCCGCTTCGCACCAGGGCGTCCCAGTCAGGGCCGTCGCCACAAGCGCTGGCGTGTCCTGTCACCAAGGCCACGCCATGCGAGAAGCGCCGGTCCGTGACCGGCACGCCCATCGCAGCCGGGCCGGCGATGCCCGCGGTCAGGCCGCCGATCACGTCGACGGCAATGCCGGCCTCACGCAGGGCGTCGCACTCCTCAGCGCCACGGCCGAAGACGAACGGGTCGCCGCCTTTGAGGCGCACCACGTGCTCGCCGCGCAAGGCCTCGGTCACCATGAGCCGGTGAATGAAGGCCTGCGGCGTACTGGCACAGCCGCCGCGCTTGCCCACGTGCACGATGCGCGCGCTGCGGCGCAGGTAGCGCAGCACGCCGGGATCCACCAGGTCGTCCACCAGCGCCACCGTGGCGCGGCGCAACGCCTTGATGGCCTTGACGGTCAGAAGTTCCGGGTCGCCGGGGCCGGCGCCGACCAGGGTCACGGTGGGCCGGGCGTTCATGTCATGGTCGCCTGGGAATGTGCTTGCACCAGCGCCATCAGCGCCGGCAGGCAGGAGCCGCACTCGGTGCCGCAGCGCAGATCACCCTGCAGTTGGGCCAGGCGCTGTGCCGCATCGCCTTCGCACCGCGCTAGCGTGGCGCCGATGGCTTGCTCGCCCACATCGTGGCAGGCGCAGACCTGTGCACCCCGCGGCGTCACCGGTTGCGGTGGCGTGCGGCTCGCCGCCAGCAGCGCGCGGCCGAAGCCGGCCGCGCGCTGGGCCTGTTGCAGCAGATCGAGCACCCAGCCCTGCGCAGAGGCATCGCCTGCGAGCACGAAGGCCTGCAAGGTCCCGTCTTCATGCAGGCGCATCGCCCGGTGCTGGCCGGCACGCGCGTCGGCGTAGCGCAGCACCGGGCCGCTGGTCAGTTGCAGCGCGTCTTCGATCTCGGCCAGCGCATCGATCTCGGCCAGCCGCGCCGCGGCGCGAAACAGCACGCCGACCCGGCCCGGCGGCGCGTGCCCTGGCAGGTCTTTCGCGCCGCCCGGGTTGCCCGGCGCGACTTCCCTGCCAAATGGCACACATACCGCGTACTCGAAGCGGGTGAACAAGTGGCGCAGCCTCTCGCGCGCCGGCAGCGCCGCGCCATGGGGCAGCCAGGCGGCAGCGACGATCTGCCACGGCAGTTCGGCGCGCTCCAGGCGCACGGCGGCGTGCTTGAGTTCGGGTTGCCCGGACTGCGGGCAGCTCGCGCCGGTGGTCAGCGCGTTCACGCCCGCTCCGGCCATGTACTCGGGGCCCCAGTGCATCGCGATGAAGGCTTGCGCGGGCGCCAGCGATTCGCTGGCGGCCACCGGCAGCACCAGCTCGCCGCGGCGCGACTCGACACGCACCAAGTCGCCTGCGGCCCAGCGGCGCCGCGCCAGCTCCTGCGGGTGCAGCTCGATCGACGGTTCGCTCACGTGCGCGAAGAGCCGCCCCAGCGTGCCGGTGCGGCTCATCGCATGCCACTGGTCCCGCAGCCGGCCCGTCGTCAGCGACACCGCAAAGCGCGCGTCGCGCACTTCGGCGGTGGGCCGCCAGGCCGGGGCGACAAAGCGCGCGCGCGCGTCGGGCGTGGCGAAACGGCCGTCGCCGTAGAGCCTGGCCTGGCCTGCGCTCGCGCCCTCGGCGCAGGGCCATTGCTGGGGCGTGTCCAGGCGCGCGTAGCTCAGGCCGGTGATGTCGAGGTCGCGCCCGCGAGTGCTTTCGCGGTGTTCGTTCCAGATGCTCTCCGGCGTGTCGTAAGGGAACAGCGTGCCCCCGCGCAGCCGCCGCGGCGGCAGGCGCAGTTCGATGCGGCGCGCCACGTCGACGCCGATGCGCCAGTCGTCGCGCGCCTGGCCCGGCGCGGGCAGCGCGGCGCGCACGCGACTGATGCGGCGTTCGCTGTTCGTCACAGTGCCCGACTTCTCGCCCCAACTGCTGGCCGGCAACAAGACATCGGCGAAGGCCACGGTCGCGGTGTTCACGTAGGCCTCCTGCACGACGACGAATTCGGCGCGTTCGAGCGCGCGGCGCACGGTGGCCTGATCGGGCATCGATTGCGCGGGATTCGTGCAGACGATCCACAGCGCCTTGATCTGGCCGTCGGCTGCGGCCTGGAACATCTCCACCGCTCGTTTTCCCGGCGCGGCCGGCACGTCGGCCACGCCCCACAGCGTCGCCACCTCGGCGCGGTGTTCCGCGTTGGCCAGGTCGCGGTGCGCGCTGAGAAGATTGGCCATGCCGCCGACCTCGCGCCCACCCATCGCGTTGGGCTGGCCGGTCAGCGAGAACGGCCCGGCGCCGGGCTTGCCGATCTGCCCGCTGGCCAGGTGCAGGTTGATCAGCGTGCTGTTCTTGTCGGTGCCGCTGCTGCTCTGGTTCAGGCCCTGGCAGTACAGCGACAGCGTGGGCGTGCGGTGTCCCGCGTCGCCGCCTGTGGCGCCCCCATCGAGGCCGGCGAACCAGCGCGCGGCTTGCACGATGTCGTCGGCCTGGAGCCCGCAGACCTTGGCGGCATGCGTGGGCGTGAACTCGCGCACGCGGTCGCGCAACGCCTCGAAGCCGGTGGTGTGCGCGCGGATGAACACCGGGTCGGTCAGGCCCTCCCACAACAGCACATGCAGCATCGCGTGGTGCAGCACGACGTCGGTGCCCGGCAGCAGCGCCAGGTGCAGGTCGGCGCTCAGCGCGGTCTCGGTGCGGCGCGGATCGGCGACGACGAGCTTGAGCGTCGGGTTGGCGCGCCGCGCGTCTTCCAGGCGGCGAAACAGCACGGGGTGCGCCCACGCCATGTTCGAACCCGTGATGAACACCGTCTGCGCCAGTGCGATGTCGTCGTAGCAGGCCGGCGGCGCGTCGGCGCCCAGACTTTGCTTGTAAC
>JANOPR010000051.1:0-6633 GCA_031421955.1 Burkholderiales bacterium | reverse complement strand
GCCGAGCTTGAGGCTGCCGGGCGCGCCGGTTCGCATCGCGTCCATCAATTCCTTGGCCGACTTGTGCGCCGATTCGGCGTTGACCCACAGCACGAACTGGTCCAACGCCAGCATCTGCACGGGCGTGATGTCGCGCCAATTGAAGTCGGTGCCGGTGGCCAGCGGCGTCGTGAACAGATTCGACAGGGTGATGATCAACTTGTGCGGGTTGCCGCGCGCGGCCTTCACGTCCAACAACCCTTCTGCGCCCGAATTGCCCGACTTGTTGGACACCGTCAGCGGCTGTTTCATCAGGCCATGCTTGGCCACGAGCTGTTGGATGAAACGCGCCATCTGGTCGGCGCCGCCGCCGGTGCCTGCGGGCACGACGAGTTCGACTGGCGCCGTCGGCTCCCAAGCCAGCACCGGCAGCGCCACGCCGACAAGCGTTGCCGCCACGGCCTGACGCCAGCGCCCGGGCCAGCGCGCAAGGCACGCCTGTTGCCTCTGAGACAATTTGAGGAATCTACGAGTTGACGGTGCGTTCATTGACAACCTCTGCGTCCGCGTCGGGCGCGACGGCAATCCAAAGCCTGGATGCTAAGGCGCGCCGGGTCGATTGCCGGCGCCGGGCGTGCGAACTCTGCGCAATGCTTAACGAACCCCCGACCTCGTACGAGGCGGGTGTCGGCAGCAAAGCCGTGCTGCCGTGACCGGCGCCGTCCTCTACAAACTGCTGGCGATCGGCTTCACGGTCGCCCTGGGCTGGGCCGCCGGGCGCATGCGCTGGCTCGGCAGCGGCAACGACAGCAGCGATCCGGCGCGCGTGCTCAGCAACGCCGCCTTCTATATCTTTGTGCCGGCATTGTTGTTGCGCACCACCGTCCGACTCGATTTCGCGACGCTTCCCTGGCGTGTGGTGTGGGCCTTCTTTCTGCCCGCGGCGGCCCTGCTGTTGGCCATCTACGCATGGCAACGTGCGCGGGGTGCAGCCGCGCGCCACGGGGCCGCCGCACCCGCGGTGCGCGCCTTGTCGGGCAGCTTCGGCAACAGCGTGCAACTGGGCATCCCGCTGTCGGCTGCGCTGTTCGGTGAACTCGGTCTCGGCATCCATGTCGGGTTGGTCAGCCTGCACGCGCTGATCCTGCTGTCGCTGAGCACTGTACTCGCCGAGTTGGACGTGGCCCGGGCGCCGACGCCAGGCCGCCCGCCGGCGGCGCTGGGCGCGACGCTGGCCACGACCGTACGCAACACCGTGATCCATCCGGTGGTGCTGCCGGTATTGGCCGGACTGGCCTGGAACGCCACCGGGTTGGGCCTGCATCCGGTCGTGGACGAGACCTTCTACGTGCTCGGCTCGGCGGTGGTGCCGCTGTGCCTGGTGCTGATCGGCCTGTCGCTGGCCTACTACGGCGTGCAGGGCCATTTGCGCGGCGCGGTCGGGTTGTCGTTGCTCAAGCTGCTGGTGATGCCTGCGCTGGTGCTGGTGGTCGCGCGCTGGGGCTTCGGGCTGACGGGGGTGCCGTTGGGCGTGCTGGTGGTCATGGCGGCGCTGCCGGTGGGCAGCAACCCGCTGGTGTTTGCTCAACGCTATGGCACACGCGAAGCCGAGGCCACCGCGGCGATCGTGTTCTCGACCTTGGCCTTCGCCGCCACGCTGGCAGGCTGGTTGGCGCTGCTGGCCTGGTTGGAGTGAAATGACGGCCCCAAGCTCGCTGCGCTCGCGCCCCCCGCGGGGAGCTCAGGCCGCTTGGGACGGCCCGGCGCTGGCCTGATCCGTCGCAGCCCGCGCCAACGCGCCGTTTCGCGGACAATTCGGCCATGAGTTCGGACGACATCGCTGCCACCATGGCCCACGTCGGCGCGGCAGCACGCGCGGCGTCGCGGCAGATGGCCCGCGCTTCGACCGCGGCCAAGAATGCCGCGTTGCGCGGCCTTGCAGCACGGCTTCGTCACGAGACCACGGCCTTGCAGGTCGCCAATGCGAAGGACCTTGCCACAGCACAGGCGGCGGGCCTGGCCGCGCCCCTGGTCGACCGGTTGAAGCTGACGCCGCCGATCCTCGAAACCGTGGCCCAGGGCTGCGAGCAACTTGCGGCGATGCCCGACCCCGTGGGCGAGATCAGCCAGGTCAAGCAGCGCCCGAGTGGCATCCGCGTCGGCCAGATGCGCGTGCCGCTGGGGGTCTTTGGCATGATCTACGAGAGCCGGCCCAACGTGACGATCGAGGCCGCTTCGCTGGCCATCAAGAGCGGCAATGCGGCGATCCTGCGCGGCGGCTCCGAGGCCATCCACAGCAACCTGGCGCTGGCGCAGCTCGTGCAGGCGGCGCTGGCCCAGGCCGGCCTGCCGCCCGAGGCAGTGCAACTGGTGGCGACGACGGACCGGGCTGCGGTTGGACGCCTGATCACGATGCCCGAGTTCGTCGACCTGATCATCCCTCGCGGCGGCAAGGGCCTGATCGAGCGCATCAGTGCGGAGTCCAAGGTGCCGGTGCTCAAGCACCTCGACGGCAATTGCCATGTCTATGTCGACGCCGAGGTCGACCTGGAGATGGCGCTGCGCGTCACCGACAACGCCAAGACTCACAAGCTCAGCCCCTGCAACGCCGCCGAGTCCCTGCTGGTGCATCGCGCCGCCGCGGCGGCGTTCGTGCCGCGCCTCGGGGCCCTGTTTGCCGCCAAGGGTGTCGAGATGCGTTGCTGCCCGGCGAGCAAGGCGCTGCTCAGCGGCGTGGCCGGGGCGAGCGTCGTCGACGCGACCGAGGCCGATTGGGCCCAGGAGTACCTGGCCGCCGTGATCAGCATCAAGCTGGTCGATTCACTGGACGAGGCCATCGACCACATCGAGCGCTACGGTTCGCACCACACCGACGCCATCCTGACGAGCCGGCACGAGCACGCCATGCGCTTCCTGCGCGAGGTCGATTCGGCCAGCGTGATGGTCAATGCCAGCACGCGATTCGCCGACGGCTTCGAGTACGGTCTGGGTGCCGAGATCGGCATCAGCACCGACAAGCTCCACGCCCGCGGGCCGGTCGGCCTCGAAGGACTGACTTCCCTGAAGTGGATCGTGCTGGGAAATGGCGAGGTGCGGGCATGAGACTGCCCGGCCGCCCGAAAGTCGAATTGACCGCAGTGCGAAGCACAGAGGTTGCCTGATGAGCGCGCACACGGGCGGGGCGCGCTGCTGAGATGACCGCCCCAAGCTCGCTGCGCTCGCGCCCCCCGAGGGGAGCTCAGGCCGCTTGGGACGGCCCGGCGCTGGCCTGAATCGCCATGGCTGACCCGCGCACGGCGCTGGTGCTGTTCTCCGGCGGCCAGGATTCGAGCGTCTGCCTGGCCTGGGCCCTGGCGCGATTCACCCATGTCCAGACAGTCGGTTTCGACTACCGCCAGCGCCACCGCGTCGAACTCGACTGCCGGCTGAGCGTGCTGCGCGGGTTGCGTGCGGGTTTCCCGCCCTGGGCCGCTCGCCTGGGCGAGGACCACCTGATCGACGCCGGCGTGTTGGCGCAACTCGGCGACAGCGCCTTGACCCAGGACCGCGCCATCGAGATGCAGGCCGACGGCCTGCCCAACACCTTTGTGCCTGGGCGCAACCTGCTGTTCCTGACCCTGGCCGCCGCCCTGGCCTACCGGCGTGGCGCCTCGGTGCTGGTGGCCGGCATGTGCGAAACCGACTACTCGGGCTACCCCGATTGCCGCGACAACACCCTCAAAGCCCAGCAGGTCGCCCTGAGCCTGGGCCTGGGCACGGCGATGACGATCGAGACGCCGCTGATGTTCACCGACAAGGCGGCCACCTGGGCCCTTGCGCAGCAGTTGGGCGGCGATGCGTTGACGGCCCTGATCACCGAGCACAGCCACAGCTGCTACCTGGGCGAGCGCAGCACACGCCACCCCTGGGGCTGGGGCTGCGCCCGGTGCCCGGCCTGCGTGCTCAGGCGCAGCGGCTATGTGCGCTGGCGCCTTGCACGCGCCTGACGGGTGCGGGGCCAACCACCCTTGACCGCAGGGTGCGGCGCGACTCCTCAAGAGGCGCCGTTCGTGATGCAATGGCTCGCATGTCGACCCCGTCGTCTCCGCCAACCCTTCCGCGATCGGGTCGCCTGGTGCATGTGAAGGCACCTCGCATTGACCGCAGCGAGCCCGTGCTGCGCGACGCCGTCGTGCGACTGCGAGCTTTGCAGGAGCCCGCGCAGTGGCAGGCAGCCACGCTGGCGCTGATGCTCAAGCCGGGCAGCAAGCGCGAGCGGGCGGCGTGGTTCGAGGAGGTGCCAGGCGTGGGTGACGCTGAGCGTCTTCTGGCGGACGTGTCGACGCTTCCGCATACTCACCGTCTGCCGTGGTTCGAGACCTTCACGCGTCGGCTCGCGCCGGGGCCGGTCGATCCGCGGCATGAACTGCTCAGCGCGGCGAGACGCGTGATGGCGGCGGACGGCATGGTCACGCAGATCGACCAGTTGCGCTGGGTGGCGATGCGGCACCTGCTCGCCGGCAGCGCCGTGGCGCCACCGGCTGCGGCCGAGCTGGAGCTGGGCGAAATTGACAACGCTCAAGCCCTGAAGGCCTGCATCTTCAGTGCCTTCCTGTCGCATATGGTGCCCGCGCCTGAATTGACGTTCGACCTGAATGACGACGAGTCGCCCAATCAGAGTTGGTACGACACCGTGGTTGCGCCGTGGCGGGAACGCATCACACTGCCCCCGCGTGAGCGTCACGACATCGACGCCACGTTGCGTGCGCTGCGCGTGTTGCAGACCCTGCCGTGGATGCTGCGCCCGGTGCTGGTCCGCACCTGGTTCGAGACCGCACGGTCGCTGACCGAGGGGTCGATGCTGGATCCGCTCGCTGCCGACGCGTTGCGCCTGAGTTGCTCCCTACTGGATTCCCCTGTGCCGCCGGAGTTGGCGCGTCAGTACATTGAGGTCGAACCGACAATTCAATGATGGCCGCAGCGCCGAGGAGATGACCGTGATGCGATGGCTCTTGCCCCTGCCTAGACCACTCTTGATGCTGCTGCTCGCCACGGCCTTGCCGGCGGCGGCGCAGAGCGCCGCGGCACTGCAGACCCGGGCACTGGCTGCCACCTGCGCCAACTGCCATGGCACCGAGGGCCGCGCGGTCGACGGTGCGTCGGTTCCCGGACTGGCCGGCATGCCGGCGGGCTACATGGCCGAGCAGCTCAAGACATTCAAGGCCGGCACGCGCCCCGCCACCGTGATGCACCAGCTGGCCAAGGGGTACAGCGATGCGCAGATTGACCAGATCGCTGCGTACTTCGCAGCGCTGAAGAAGTGAGGGGGCGCACCATGTTGCAAAGACGACGGCTGATCCAAGGTTCCGGCGCGTTCGGCCTGCTGGCACTCGCGGGCTGCGCCGGCATGGGCGGCGGCATTCCAAGCAAGGCGCGCGTGCTCGTGGTGGGCGGCGGCTATGGCGGTGCCACGGCGGCCAAGTACGTGCGGCTGTTCTCGGGCCAGATGATCGAGGTCACGCTGATCGAGCCCAACGATGCGTTTGTGTCGTGCCCGATCAGCAACCTGGTGCTGGGCGGCAGCAAGACCATGGCCGACATCACGACGCCGTACACGGCGCTGGCCCGCAACCATGGCGTGCGCGTCATCAAGGACACCGTCGCCAGCATCGATCCGGTGAAGAAGGTGGCCGTTCTGGCCTCGGGCCCGACTATCGCTTACGACAAGCTGATCCTCTCGCCGGGCATCGACTTGATGCTGGACAGCGTGGCCGGGCTGCGCGCTGCCAACAGCGAAGGCCGTGTCCTGCACGCCTGGAAGGCCGGGCCCGAGACGCTCGCGCTGCGTCGCCAACTTGAGGCCATGCCGGACGGCGGCGTCTATGCGCTGACGATTCCCGAGGCGCCGTATCGCTGCCCGCCCGGGCCTTACGAACGCGCCTGCCAGGTGGCGAGCTACTTCAAGGCGGTCAAGCCGCGGAGCAAGGTGCTGGTGCTAGACGCCAACCAGGACGTCACGAGCAAGGGGCCGCTGTTCAAGAAGGTCTGGTCCGAGCAGTACAAGGACATCCTCGAGTACCGCCCACAGCACAAGACGACTTCGGTCGATACGCGCACCGGCACCATCAAGTTCGAGCTGCAGGAGGACGTGAAGGCCAATGTGCTCAATGTGGTGCCGATGATGCGGGCCGGCGCAATTGCGGTACAGACCGGGCTGGCCAATGCCAATGCGCGTTGGTGCCACGTCAACTTCCTGTCCTTCGAGAGCACGGCGGCCAAGGACATCCATGTGCTCGGCGACTCGATCCAGGTCGCCCCGGGCATGCCCAAGAGCGGGCACATGGCCAACAACCACGGCAAGGTCGCAGCCGCCGCGGTGGTGGCCGAGCTGTCGGGCTGGGCCGTGAATCCAGCGCCGATGCTGACCAACACCTGCTACAGCTTCACCGACGCCAAGCAAGTGATCCACGTCGCCAGCGTGCACGAGTACGTGGCGGCCGAGAAGACCTTCAAGACCGTGGCCGGGTCGGGCGGCGTGTCACCCGGGCCGACCGAACTCGAGGGCAGCTATGCCTGGAACTGGGCGCGCACGATCTGGGCGGATACGCTGACGTAGCGCTGATCGAAGCGGGCGAGCGCCGCGGAACTGGCTCTGCCAGGCCGCTGGCGTTGCCC